>JAJQEU010000091.1:0-4300 GCA_021201535.1 Clostridiales bacterium
TTCTGGAAAGAAGGTAATACGGGAAGCTGTGGATACCTCTTATAGGCGTGAAGGGCAGCCAGGCAGTCCACCCACACAGTAACCGCCACACGTCAGCCGGACAGTCCAGCGCGTATATGGAAATTAATTTCAACCTCTTACCCATATTTAGTTCGGGAAGCGGGAGCCACCGTTTCACCAGACAAACCCAGGCCAACGGCTGCTTCCGGCTTGCGGGAGCGGGCAAGTGCCAGGTAAGGAGGACGTATATGCCAGACGCGACGGCAACGAAAAACATCAACTTTACAGAGGTAGCGAAAAAGGCGGCAGCTGCAGTAACGAAAGACGGCTGGGTAAGGTACAGCATGGGGGCCTCGCAAGGCATCAACTATAACAGCAGGTTCGACCTGTATATCAGGCGGAGAAACCTGGCAGAATTAGCAGCCAAAAATGACGTATTAAAAATAAATACGTCAAAACAACAAGATTTCAAAAATGCCGAAACACCGCATAAAATAGGAGTTTTCGACGATTTTTCGGGCATGGTGTCAAAAGCCCCTATGGGTATGCACAGGTGTGATTTGACACCATCCCGGTTCCTGTCAGTCGTTAGGGGTGGACGTACTCTGCCCGTGCTGTCGGATCTGAGTGAGTATCCCTCTCTTGCTGCTGTCAGGTCTGATAAACCCGTGCTTGTGATCGCCTATGACAGCGAATGGTATTATCTTCTTGATAACGGGGTGATCTACCGCACGATCATCAGCTGGCAGTTTTCGCTTATTGCCGAGGATGAACTTGTGGAATATGTGATCCTTCGGAAAAGTGAAAAATGCGGGCTCAGCCTGGAGCTTGCCCTTGGCAGGATACTTGACAGCCTTGGACTTGACTCTGTGGACATCCGCTGTGTCAGGAAATTTGAATCCATCACTGGTACCGTTAAGGAGACTGGGAAGCCCGTTACCACTCTTCATAATAGCAGGGCTGAAGCCGCCGAGGCCAGCGTACGCCCGTTCTCCGACGGGAAGCCTGTGCATACGGTATATGACTGGTCTGCTGTGGATCATATACCAATCGTGCTGGTCTGTCATGCCGGTAAAGGTGATGTGTCCGGGTTTGACCAGCGTGCGTATTATGCGAAGAATATATTGAAGTATTGTACTGAGGTACAGGGCGGACTTATTACCCTACGTCCTACGATGACCTATGCACAGAGTGTAAACCCGGAATTTGCCAAAAACCACAACACTCACACTTACCCCGTCAGCCTCCAGCTTGCTGATACCATGTGCCATGCGCCTGCCGGTATGAAATCACTTAAAGACCTGGGAAAAACAGTCGGATGGGAAAAAGTTGAGCTTAATGAAGGTATGATTGAGCATATGGATCAGCTTATTAGCTCTGACCCATGCCTGTTTTTTGAATATGCTGCTAATGACAGCACCGTGGCTCTGTTGTATGAATCCGCCCTCTACGGGTACAATAATAAACCGCCGGTGACAATCACTTCTGCTACCGCAAAGACGATGAAAAAGGTGATGATGGCACACCTTGGCTGTAAGACGACGAAAGAATTTGACAGGAAATACCGCGGGCTTGAAAGAGTCGGGCACGGTCTCACACCCAGGGAAGACCGCCCGGGTTATATCGAAAGTTCCAGCCTGGAACCCATTTCAGACAAAGCAAATACGATCCAGCATTATGCCTCGCACGCTTATAACGGTGGGTATAACGCCAGTTCCGATATCGGATATTTCCCCGGCCTGACTTGCGACTATGACCTGCGGAACGCTTATCCAACGGCCATGTGCCTCGTGCCTGACATTGACTGGGAAAATCCCATCCTGGCGGAAATCATTAACCGTGATCTTTCTCTGGGTGATTTCATTGCCCCGATCGCATCGCACAGTGGTTATCATCCGCTGGTCTTGATGCTTGCTTACGTGACATTTGAATTCCCTGCGGATGTGAAATACCCATGCATCCCCGTCAAGGTTGATGGTATCCCGGTTTATCCGTTATCCTCTGACGGGTTTGACGGTGTGTATGTCTGCGGATCTGACCTGTACCTTGCCCTGAAACTTGGGGCAAAAGTGCATGCTGAAAGGTGTTACATCCTGAATACAATCCACAACCCTGATAACGGTATGGCTTCTTATTCCTTGCGGGCAGCCATGAAGCAGCTGGTCGCAGACAGGAGCAGGGCAACCATCGAACACGGGAAGAAATCACTCGAAGAGCTAACCTTAAAAACGATGGCGAGCAGCGGGTATGGGAAGAACGCCCAGAACGTTATCCAGAAAGCCAGCTGGGTTGCTTACAACAATGCTATGAAAAATATCGGATGCTCGGGGATTACAAACCCGTTCTCAGCCTGCATGACCACATCCATCGTGCGGTCGGTGCTCCTGGCGGCACAGAACCAGTGCCACGCACTCGGGTATATGGCATGTTCGGTCACTACGGACGGGTTTATATCGGATATCCCGGAAAACATATTGAGGGGCCTCGACCTGTTCGGCTTCCGGGCTGTCATGGAGCAGTCGCGGTTCTTCCTTACGGACGGGGAGGATACCGAATTATGGGAAATGAAGCACTGCCAGGATGACCTCGTGAACTTCACCACCCGCGGGAACGTGTCTCTCCGGTGCTGGGATAACCCGATGATATATGAAGGGAAGGAATATGAAGGCGTATGCGCCCATAACAGCACAAAGTCCGGTTATAAATCAGACTCTTATGATGACAGGCTCTGGCTGATGACGCAGGTACTGGGCCGCACCGGTACTGTCGATTACACCAGCAGTGAATGGACGGAATTTAAAGAGCTGGTCAAGGGTGCGGATTTCTCCGTGAGGGAAACAATAAAACACATCCGCATGGATTTTGACATGAAACGTAAGCCGGACCGGAATTCCTTCAGCGAAAGCGCGGTGGATGTCGGCGGCAGGGTTTACAAAATCGCCAACTTTACGACCGTCCCTTTCCACGACGCCGCCGAATTCCTGGAATACCGTCAGCGCAAATCGAACATGGACTGCCTCAGGACGATGGAAGACTGGGACATGTTCTGGTTTAAGTCAGATGTCAAGGATAAAGGTTCGAACGCCAAAGTACGCGATTCGGACTGGGCCGTGCTGAATTCCTGCATCATGGGCCACCGGGCCGGCCTGTGGGTCATCCCGAAGCTGGACGAGCTGCAGGGCGTGGAACGGGATGCCTGGATCAATGCACACAACACATCCTCGAAAAAGTGGAAATCTACAGACTGGAAGAACGCCGGGCGTGCCGCCCGGCAGGTAAACATCCTCCCGCGGGAGATGCTTGAAGATATGCTCCTGGAGCTCATGGCCGAGTGAACACCGCCGCCACGCACGACGCGTGAGCGTGGTGTGCCGTTCACAAATAAAGCAGCCGTCAATCACAGATTGAGGCACAAGGAGCTGACAGAAGCTGGGTTCGCCCGGAGTATCTGTTAAGATTCTCCGGGCAGCCGATTCATTGTTGCTGCCGTCACCATGTGGAAACATGATCCGCCTGATTTGTGGCTAATCTTTTAAGATTACGCCTATTCGCCCCCTGATTTGCCGCAGGACGGGTTTTTGCGTGCCGGGCGGATATTTCCCCGCCTTTGTTGTTTAAACCTTAATGCTTTCATTAAATCTGTGATGGTTTTGGAAAATAAACGGTCCTGCGGGTACCGACCCTGGTGGCTGCCCTGCTCCACACGACGCATAGCGTGGTGTGGCGTTCACAGATAAAAGCGATAGACTAAAGCTAAGGTTCGCCCGGAGTATCCGCCAGGATTCTCCGGGCAGCCGATGAAGCCCGGAGGGAAAAGCCTTGCCTCTCCTTCCGGGCCAATGGACCGTACTCACGGTGATGGGGTTTGTTTTGCCGATACGCTTAGTTATTCGTTATTGGCTGCCAACAGGTAAAAGTTGTGCATATGTAAACGCAGCAGAACAGAAGGCCCGCACGACGTATGACAACATCCTCCGTCTGGTCAAAGACCCGGAGGTCTGCGATCCGATCCGCTTCCTGCGGCAGCGCGAGGTCGTTCACTTCCAACGGTTTGGCGAGGGGCTGCGCATTGTCACCGATAAACTGAACGAAAAGAATTTCTATGCGTTCAATCCGGAGTTTGACAGCAAGACAGCAGAATGCTGACAGTTACAGGGCTGTCGCACGACATCATCGTGCGGCAGCCCTGCGCATATAAAAAAGTCTCAGACCTTCGTAAAACGAATGTCCCAGACTTTCCTACGGGTTGGGCTGTTCAAATAAACAGTCAGCAGTTCGTAGGGGAATCGAACCCCTGTTT
>JAJQEU010000091.1:4400-45279 GCA_021201535.1 Clostridiales bacterium
AGCAGTTCGTAGGGGAATCGAACCCCTGTTTCCGCCGTGAGAGGGCGGCGTCTTAACCCCTTGACCAACGAACCAAACAATAAGGATTATACAGATAAAAACAATCTGTGTCAACCTGTTTTTTAATTTTTGGTGAAAAATAATTTCACCGGATTTATAAGATTTCATGAGAAGCCGCTTTCGGCTTCCCATGAAAAAACCCTGATCTAAGCCAGCTTTGCCTTCGCGGTATCCACCAGCGCCGCAAAACCATCCGCATCATTGACTGCCATCTCGGCCAGCATCTTGCGGTTGATCTCAATCCCGGCCAGCTTCAGACCATACATAAACCGGCTGTAGGACAGACCGTTCAGTCTCGCCGCCGCGTTGATACGGGCAATCCACAGCTGACGGAACTGTCTCTTTCTCTGTTTCCGACCCTCATAGGAGCTCGCCAGAGCGCGCATCACAGACTGCTTGGCCACCCGATACTGTTTTGATCTGGCGCCTCTGTAGCCCTTTGCCATCTTCAATACTCTTTTATGTTTCTTTTTCGCGTTATATCCGCCTTTTATTCTTGCCATTTCATTGTCCTCCTGAATTCTGCTTACAGATACGGTAAAATCTTCTTCATGTTCTTAACATTGCTGGCGTCGGTCATCGTCGGCTTTCTGAGATTTCTCTTTCTCTTGGCAGTTTTCTTGGTTAAGATATGACTCTTGTAAGCTTTATTTCTCTTCAACTGACCGCTTCCCGTCTTTTTAAAGCGCTTTGCTGCTGCTCTTTTTGTTTTCATTTTTGGCATAGTGAATTCCTCCTGAAAAATAGTCTCGCGTGCTGGAAACAATCACAATCAGCATGCTATCGTTTCTGGCCAAGCACCATCGTCATGCTGCGGCCTTCCATCTTGGGTGCCTTCTCCACAACTGCAATATCGGCAAGCGACTCCGCAAAATCAGTCAGAATATGCTTGCTGTTCTGCACATGCGCCATCTCTCTGCCACGAAAGCGCAGGGAAATCTTTACCTTGTCGCCCTTCGTGATAAATTTCCTGGCGGCGTTTACTTTGGTATTCAGATCATTCGCTTCAATATTGGGAGACAAGCGCACTTCTTTGAGCTCGACAGTCTTCTGCTTCTTGCGCGCCTCTTTTTCCTTGCGGCTCTGCTCATAACGGAACTTCCCGTAATCGATGATCTTGACAACCGGCGGCTTTGCGTTCGGCGCGATCTTTACCAGGTCAAGTCCCGCCTCCTGTGCCAGTTTGTACGCGTCCCGCGCAGACATGATGCCCATCTGAGTCCCGTCCGCCGATACCACACGGACTTCTCTGTCTCTGATTTGTTCATTAATCTGTAAATGGCTAATGGTGATTACCTCCGTAAACATAAAAAAGTGGACAGGCAGACCATCCACAATAAATCAAAATACAAAATTATGCTTTGAAATATAAACCACAGGTCACGCAATTGTGCCAGGGTGAGAGTGGATCCTCTGCTTTGTTTTCAACAACGGTGCTATTATGGCACATTCTGAGCGGTTCGTCAAGGACTTTTTTTGGGGTTGCCGAATTCCCGTAAAAACTGTATAATAAATGCTAAAATAATCGGATATCAAAACAAATGATGAATCCGAGGGAATCTGATGAGGATACAATATATGAAACGAGTTGATTTACATGTTCACTCTACTGCCTCCGACGGCACCTGCACCCCGACCGAACTCGTGCTTGAGGCAAAAAAAGCAAAGCTTTATTCTGTCGCACTGACCGATCATGACACAGTCAGCGGCATTGACGAATTTATGGAAGCCGGGATTAAATACGGTCTCAGAACCATTGCGGGCGTAGAGCTTTCCACCGAATACGAAAATACAGAGATTCACGTAGTCGGGCTTTTTATTGACCCGGAAAACGAGGCTCTTCTCCGGCAGCTCCGTACCTTCCGCGACAATCGCGATAACCGTAATCTGAAAATGATCGACCGCCTGCGCGAGGAGGGCTTTCAGATTACCGCTGAGGAGATTTATGAGCGTTATCCCGATGCAGTTGTAGCCAGGCCGCACATTGCCCGGTTTCTTGCGGATACACATCAGGTTGAGAACATACAGGCGGCATTTGACAAATATATCGGCGAGGGCTGCAGCTGCTATGTGGAGAGATACAAAATTTCTCCCATGCGCGCGGTCGAACTGATCCGCAACGCGGGCGGTGTCGCCATCCTGGCACATCCATGTCTGTATAAAATATCTGATGAAACAATGAATCAGATGCTGAAAGAAATGAAAAAAGCCGGTCTGGACGGTATTGAAGCCCTCCATTCCCGCAACCAGGCTTCCGATGAACAGAAGTACCGGGCACTTGCAAAAAAATACGGTCTTCTCATATCCGGCGGCTCGGATTATCACGGGACAAACAAACCCGACATTCATCTCGGAACAGGTACGGGAGACCTCGTCGTTCCCAAAAAAATCCTGTTGGATATCCTGTTATTTATGAAAACATTCCGGGACAGATAATTCACAGCGGCCCGGTCTTTCCGTATTAATATCCGGAAAGGCCGGGTCATCGTTCTGCTGTCTTTTATGTAAAAGATCGTAATTTACGCCATCATACGTACTTCGCAGCAGGTGCGAAGTACTGTCCTGAATAGTTATAAAAGATCTTCTTTCTCCGCTTTTTCATCTGCTCCATACTCCGGCATAAACTTCATCTGTCACTTTGCCGTATACAATCTGACTGAGCGCCACATTTCCTGCAATCTCCGCCTGCAGATAGCAGATGTTTCCCCGGCGCACCGCCAGTGTATCAAAACCGTCACCGTCCCAATCGCCTGCAAAAGCCGTATCCGTACTTTTTCCGTATGTCACCACAATGTCTGCTGCACCGTCGGCAAGCGTGTTTTTGATATAATAAATATTCCCACGGCGTACCGCCAGTGTATCTTTTACATTCACCGTACCGGAAGCATTTCCCGACCATTTTCCGGCAAGTACCTCGTCCGTCACTTTTCCATAAGCGACCGTATAATCTGCATCACCGCCGCTCAGTGAATTTTTAAAATAATACTGGTTTCCGCGGCGTACCGCCAGCGTATCACAGCCATCACCGTTCCAGTCACCGACAAGCACTTCATCTGTTTCCTTTCCATAACAGATCACCATGTCCGCGTCGCCGGATTTTAAACTATTACTGAAATAATACATGTTGCCGCGGCGTACACACAATGTATCCACACCATCCCCATCCCAGTCACCGACAAGAACCTCATCCGTTACTTTTCCATATGTAATAACCTCGTCTGCATCGCCACTTTTCAAGCTGCAGCTGAAATAATAAGTATTCCCGCGTCGCACAACCAATGTGTCAGTAACTGTTTCTTCTGTTACACTGCCAATCTGAGCTGTGACATCCCCAAAACCGCTGCAAGTCACAGTTATGGTATATGTACCCGCCGCCCCATTGACGAACGGAGCGATATCAAAGTTGATGGTTCCGTCTTCATTGAAAAAGTCGCTGCCTGTATATTCCGGTTCTACATCATGCTGCCACTGCAATGTGTAGGAATCCGTAATTTCCTCGCCATCCTCATTGACATAAGTAAGAGAAAGATCACCCGCCATTTCTATATAATCAGCCAGCGTCTCACCGTTTCCGCCGGTCAGCGTAAGGACATTATCCACAATCGCCACTGTCGCGCCCGATGTAATCATGAGATCTCCGATCTCCGATCCCGCCAGAGAAATCGTGAGATTCTGTCCGATCGTATTATATCCTCCCTCAAAGGTATTATCATCATCCTCAATCGCATAACTGCTGTCCGGTAAAATCGTAACCTGGTAGATTACACTCCCATCTGTCTCTGTATAGCTGACGGCATAATCCTTTTCCGGCTCCAGGTCGCTGCCGAATTTCCCGAGCACATACGCAACCGTGAGGTCATCCGCGCTGTAGGACTCATTTACCGCCAGATTGCTGACAGAAACCGTAAAAACGGTTCCGTTCGGATCATAAACCGCATCGCTGATCGTAATTTCTGACACTGTTCCGATCTGCGCCGTCACATCATCAAAACCTCCGCAGCTTACAGTGATGGTATACACCCCGTCTTCACCGTAGACAAAAGGCTCAATCTCAAAATTAACGCTTCCGTCCTCATTAAAAAAGTCAGAGGATGTATATTCCGGTTCCACATCATGCGCCCACTGCAGCGTATATGTCGTGGAAATCGCTTCATCTTCCTGACTGACATAGCTCAAAGTGATTTCAGAAGCCAGTTCCAGATAATCCGCCAGCGTCTCGCCGTTTCCGCCGGTCAGTGACAGCGTATTATTCTCCAGTGTTACCGTCGCACAGGAAGAAATCACGATACGTCCGACCGTTGTTCCGTTCACAGCGACATCCAGGTTCTGCCCCAGCGTATTATATGTCATCTCGTCGTGCTCATAGTCGTCATCATCCACATTGAAGCTGGTATTGCCGATCACAACCTGATAAACAATTTCTGTATCCGATGAGGAGAGAAGCTCCGTCGTATAATCCTCGTCTGCCGTAAGATCACTGGAAAACTTTCCAACCGCATAGGAAATACTGATATCGCTGTAATCCACATCCTCTGCCGGATTCATAATTGTAATGGTAAACGCGGTTCCATCCGGATCATAAACAGCTTCTCCGAGACTGATACTGGTATCAGAGGCATCGCCTTCCAGAGCCTCATTGACAGCTGAAATGATTGCCACAGAAGAGCAGGTAGCGGTACTCACCGTATCTACCTCATAAGTACCGGCCGTATTTCCAACCACCTGTTCGCTGATGCCGCTTTCCGCCCGATAGGAATACTGTGTATTCTGTCCGCTGGCACCGCTGACGGTAATACCCGTGACTGCTCCATCCGCAACTGTCACTTCCACGCTGATCGGATATTCGTTAAAATCTTCATCTTCATCATGCTCCACCGTCGCTGTTCCGGTATATGTTCCGTCCTCCAGATTTTCCGGTATCGTAATTGTATAACCGGAGGCCGTATCTGTATCACTGCCCGTCGCACCTGAACCGTCCTCTCCCTGAATCGCAAACGCCGCTGTCTGTGAGGAACCGAAAACCATGACCCCGGCCAGAATCAGCGCACACATCTTTTTACTCTGTACCTTTTTTCTGTGCATATTTTTCTCCTTTTTTGCTGACTAATTTTAGTTAGTTTACATTTACCATATTGGAGTATAACAGATCATTTTGTATCAAATGTCATGGAATTGTTATGGAAATATATATTTTTTATTTTTTACATTTCCTTTCGGGAATTTTTCATTTTCAGTATTGAAAAAATATGCCATATAACGTATGATATTAAATATAACTAACTACAGTGAGGCTTTGCTATAATGAGTACCATGGTTTTAATCTGCGATGACAATATTTCCGTCCACAAAGCACTGTCCGCGTATCTGAGAGACACAGGTATCGAGGTAGTTTCTTCCTATAACGGAGCGGACGCGCTGCAGGCACTCCGACAGCATATGATTCAGTTTGTGATTCTTGACCTGATGCTTCCGGATCTGTCCGGATTTGAAGTGTTAAAGGAAATCCGCTCCTTCAGTGATGTTCCCGTTCTCATCCTCAGCGCGAAAAATACAGAGGCAGAACGAATTCTCGGGTTGGAACTGGGCGCGGACGATTACATAGCCAAACCATTCTCAGCACGCGAGATTGCCACCCGCGTGCAGGTTATTTTAAGGAGAGCACGCAGATCGTCAGATCATGAGCCACAGTTGGTCTCATTTACAAATCTGTCCATTGATCTGACATCCTTCACAGCACGCATTGATAAAAAAGAGCTGTCCCTGACGCCGATGGAACTGAAAATACTCGCTTTATTCGCGGGCAGACCAAACACCGTATTGAGTCGTGAACAGATTATCGGGAATGTATGGGGATATGATTATTACGGAGACATACGGACGGTTGACACACAGATCAACCATATTCGCCGGAAAATCAAAAAAAACGCGAAATTTCAGATTATTACTATTTACGGCGTTGGCTATAAGATGGAGGAAATATGAAGCGGAGACTCTCAGCACAAAAACATTTTATACTGGTTCGCATCGCCATATATTTTGCCGCAGTTTCGGCATGCCTCGCCGTCTCGCTGCTTATTGTCCGAAATCAAAACGCGGATCTCGCCGAGACCGCCCGGAATCATATGAATTTTTACACAGAAAATCATTCTTTCCTCAGTTATCGCAACGCGGGAAATACCAACAATCTGAGTTTCCGCGCTTCAAACCATTCGGACGATCTGATTTATACATCAGAAGGCAGTCTGGCAGCCAGTTCAGTCAAAAACTCATCCGTGACAGAAGACAGCCTGCTGTATGATCAATATATAAAAAAATATATGACACAGATTCGGAACGGTGAAACTGTACAGTTTTGGATTGTCCGACCCACACCGGGCAGACATTTTGAAATCGCAGTCCTGCTGACGATGGAGGATGGAGGAATCTTTTGCCATATCAATGAGCTTTATGCCTTTAATCAATGGCTGCGCACCATTTTCTGGGTGAGTTTTCTGCTGTTTTTCTGCTGTGCGCTTCCGCTTTCACTGGTCGTCCGAAAAAGCCGTGCGATAGAAGCAATCCAGCGAAATTATATCGACAACATCACTCATGAACTGAAATCTCCGATCTCCGCCGTCCGGGTTCTGACAGAAACGATATACGACGGAATGGTTACAGATGAAAAAGAGAAAAAAGAATACTGCCGGATCATGCTGAACGAACTGGACAACCTCAATCACACGGTATCAGAAATGCTGGAGCTTTCCAGAATCCAAAATGAGATATCGGATTGTCCCCTCAGAAGCTTCCCTGTTTCAGATATATTTGACTCTGTCATCCATAAATATGCCGCCGTATGCTCTGACCGGGATATCCATTTCGTGTGCGAACTGCCGGAAGACAGTCTTCAGCTGTATACAAACCGTGATTTCGCCAGACGCATACTGGACATCCTGTTGGACAATGCGGTGAAATTCTGCGGCAAAGAAAAAGAAATCCGCGTGACAGCCGGAGAAACCGCCAGACAGATTTCCATTCATGTAAAAAACAGCGGATTCGCCATCCCGCCTGAAAAACAGCCCTATATATTTACACGATTTTACCAGGCAGACAAATCTCATCATGAAAAGGGCAGCGGTCTCGGCCTGGCCATCGCCAGTGAAATATCCGCATGTCTGAGGGAAAGTCTCTGGCTGGAGCGAAGTGACTCCTCCGGAACCGAATTCGCATTCACAATGCAAAAATCGGTTCACCTATAATTCAAGGAACTGTCGGATCACCTCCGCCACTCCGGCCGTATTATTATCATGCTCCGGCACAAAATCCGCGCAGCGCCGGATGCTCTCAGCGGCGTTCGGCATCGCGACGCCGACACCCGCCGCGCGGATCATCGCGAGATCATTTTCCTCATCTCCCATGGCAACCGTGTTTTCGTGCGCGATCCCCAGATAATTTTCAAAAAAAACAATTCCGTCCGCCTTTGTACCGTGCAGGGGACAGTATTCCAGATATTCCGGAGCGGAGAAAAAGCTGACGCACCGGCCGCTCTCCCATTCCCGGTGATCCTCGCGAAACTTCTCCAGAAGCGCCCGATCCTTCAGGGAGGCCAATAGCACTTTCGGAGTGGCAACGGACACAGCTTCTTTCGATTCATATGACTCCGGCATCATTTCCGACCCGGAAACATCTTTCGAAAGCATCCGGGAAGGAAGCTCTCCTGCCGCGTACAATCCCGGAACCATCCGGCAACCCATGTTCAACTGACTGGCATACAATCCCGGAATGATCCGATATTCCATCTTTGACTGATTGGCATAAAAATCCAGCTCCGGACTCTCACGGCGCGCAAGGATCTCATCACCGCCGTAAGCCTGCACATGAACGCGGTACCGCTCCGCCTCCGCAAAGAGATACGCCGCATCCTCCACCGGCAGGAACAGTTCCCGAAGCATTTCCATATTTTCAAGGGTAAGAATCTTTGTTCCGTTATAAGAGATCAGAAAGCACCCTTTGCGCAGCATGCCGAGCTGCTTTGCGATCGGCAGAGCGCTGACCGTAGAGCGCCCGGTAGCGATGGCGACATAATGTCCCCTGTCAGCAGCTTCGCGAATCGCTGTGATATTTTCCTCCGGGATGGTCTTGTCGTCCCGCAGCGTCGTCCCATCCAGATCCAGAAAGAACATTTTTTTATCCATCTCATTTCACCTCGATACGTCAGACAGAAATACTTTCGCCCCACATATATAGCTCACATACAGGTCAGAGCGCAAAGTCATCTGTAATTTCCGAGAATTTTAAAATTGCGCGCCTCATCCCGCAGTCCCAGAATCGCGTTCTTAATCGGACTGTCATTTAAATTCCCGCTGATGTTCATAAAGAACCGATAGTCCAGGGGTTCTCTTGAAATCACAATCGATTCTATCCGGTTCATGTTCAGATTGTTATAGGTCAGATGCGACATCAGATGATACAGTGAACCGCAGGTGTCCGGCGCCTCGAAGCAGATGGATATCTTATCCGCACCGCTCAGGGAAAGCTTATCCTTTGAGATCAGGACATAGCAGTCCTGCGGTTCCGGACTCGTCCAGTATTCCTCCAGGATATAAAACCCGTACTCCGCAATCAGATTGTAATTCGCCGAGACATAACCGGAAGCCGGATCCTGCACCGGCAGGAACAGATAGTTCACCTCACCCTTCTTCAGAACCTCGCAGGCCTCCCGCCAGTTCTCACACAGGAGAAGACCGCAGCCCCTGGTCTGTGTATCCTGCCGGTCAGAATCAACGGCATCTTTCCGTTCCGCTGTCAGAGGAGATTCCCCCTGCGCAGCCGTATCACATCGCCGCTCAGATTCGGCAGGATATTCCCATGCTGCCCAGGATACTTCCGCCGCCTTGCTGAAATACTCTCGCGCCGCCGCCGCAGATGTCTCAATATAAGCCGCGGCCGCATGAGAAAAATCAAGCTCCCGTATCTCCACAAATCCGGTCGGAGCGAACTTCCCATATTCTGTCAGAAGCTGATACTGTTTCTTCCGGCTCATGGACATAATATGTTCGAATAATTCCCGCGCCCCGTGGCTCGTGAAATCCGAGTGAGCCATCTGCGCCACTGCGTTCAGCTTCGCGATCTCCCGCTCCGCGTCAAATACCTGCTTTCCCGTCGAGATTTTATAATCTGCCACCTGCGTCGCGAGATCCATGCGTTTCTCATATAAATCCACAATCTGCCGGTCTATACGATCAATATCATCTCTTATATCCTTTAAATCTTTCATCCTGCTGCTTCCATCCTTTCATCGACTTCCTGTATCCTGCGAACTTTCAACTACAAATCAAATAATGACAACTGATTCGACTCCGGCAAATCTCCGAGAAGTCCCAGATCTCCCATGAGATCAACCACGGACTTGCTTACCTTCGCCCTTTCACGAAAATCATCCCTGGATAAAAACGGTCCGTCTTTCGCCGCCTCCTCAACGCCCTCCGCCGCCTTGTCTCCCATCCCTTCAATGGTATCGATGGACGGCATCAGCTTCCCGTCAATTATCTGAAAGTGCCGTGCTTGTGCCCTGTAAATATCCAGAGGCAGAAACTCGAACCCCCGCGCGTACATCTCCTGCACAACGCGCATATCCCTCACAGTATCCTGTTCTTTTTTCGTGAGCGAATCTTTCCGGCTCTGATAATCATGCAGATAATATTCCAGCCGTTCCCTCCCCTGGCACATCAGCTCATAATCAAAGGCCGTCGCACGGATACTGAAGAACGCCGCATAATAAGCCAGCGGATAGAAAACCTTGCAGTAAGCGATCCGCCAGGCCATCATGACATAGGCCGCCGCATGCGCTTTCGGGAACATGTACTTGATCTTTTCACAGGACCAGATGTACCAGTCCGGCACATCGTGATCCATCATATCCTGCTTCCATTGCGGCCACTGGCCGCATTTTCCTCCGGCCACCTTCCCTTTCCGGACATTCTCCATGATATTGAACGCTTCCTCAGAGTCCAGACCTTTTCCGATCAGATAGGTCATGATATCATCTCTGGTGCAGATCGCGGTCGCGATCGTCGCCTTTCCCTCCAGAATCAATGTCTGCGCATTGCCCAGCCAGACATCCGTACCGTGGGCAAGGCCGGCGATCCGGACCAAATCGGAAAACTGCGTCGGCTTTGTATCCAGAAGCATCTGCATGGCAAAATCCGTGCCGAACTCCGGAATCCCCAGAGCGCCGAGCCGGCATCCGCCGATATCCTCCGGTTCGATGCCGAGAGCAGATGTATTCTGAAACAGGGACATCACCTCGGGGTTGTCAAGAGGAATCTCCAGCGGGTTGATGCCGGTCAGATCCTGCAGCATACGGATCATGGTCGGATCATCGTGCCCGAGTATATCCAGCTTCAGCAGGTTATGATCGATAGCGTGATAATCAAAATGTGTCGTGACAATATCCGTTGACATATCGTTAGCCGGATGCTGTACCGGGGTAAATGAATAAATATTCTCACCGAGAGGCAGGACGATGATGCCGCCCGGATGCTGCCCCGTGGTGCGCCGAACGCCCACGCAGCCCTGCACGATACGTGAGATCTCACAGTTGCGTTTCGAGATACCGCGCTCCTCGTAATAATTTTTCACATAACCGAAAGCAGTCTTGTCCGCCAGTGTGCCGATCGTCCCGGCGCGGTAGGTCTGTCCGTCCCCGAAGATGACCTCCGTGTATTTATGAGCTTTGCTCTGATAATCGCCGGAAAAATTCAGATCAATATCCGGTTCCTTATTCCCTTTAAATCCGAGGAAGGTCTCAAACGGAATGTCAAACCCTTCCTTTTTCAGCTTTGTACCGCAGACCGGACAGATTTTGTCCGGCATATCACACCCGGCCCGTCCCGCATAGGCTTTTACATCCTCCGAGTCAAAATCCGTATAATGGCATTCCGGACAGATATAGTGCGGACTCAACGGATTTACTTCCGTGATACCGGCCATCGTCGCCACAAAAGAGGATCCGACCGACCCGCGGGAACCGACCAGATAACCGTCCTCGTTGGACTTCCACACCAGCTTCTGCGCGATAATGTACATCACGGCAAAACCGTTGGAGATGATGGAATTCAGCTCCCGCTCCAGCCGCTCTGTCACAATCTCCGGCAGACTCTCGCCGTAGATCTCATGCGCCTTGCTGTAGCAGATCTCCCGCAGCGTCTGATCGGAATTCTCAATCTCCGGCGGGCACTTGTCCGGGCGAACCGGAGCGATCCGCTCACACATGGCCGCGATTTTGTTCGTGTTTGTAATAACAATCTCTTCCGCTTTCTCACTGCCGAGATAGGAAAACTCCTTCAGCATCTCCTCTGTGGTACGCAGATAAAGCGGTGCCTGCTCATCCGCGTCCTTGAAGCCCTTGCCCGCCATGATGATACGGCGGTACACCTCATCCTCCGGATCGAGAAAATGCACGTCGCAGGTGGCAACCACCGGCTTGTTCATCTGCTCGCCGAGTTCCACGATCCGGCGGTTGATCTCACGCAGATCCTCCTCCGTCTCCACAGGCGAGGAATTATTTTTCAGCATAAATGCATTATTTCCCAGAGGCTGAATCTCCAGATAATCATAAAACGCGGCGATCCGGCTGATCTCCTCCTGTGTCCTGCCGTTCAGCACAGCCTGATAAAGCTCCCCTGCTTCACAGGCGGATCCGAGAAGGATTCCCTCGCGGTATTTCTGAAACTCGCTCTTCGGTATCCGCGGACGCTTGCTGTAATACCGGATGTGAGAATCGGAGACAAGCTTATATAAATTGACCCTGCCGATATCATTCTGCGCGATCATGATAGCGTGATACGTCGGAAGCTTTTTGATCATATCCGCAGAAACAGCATTCATCTGCATCAGCTGATCCAGCGTTTTCACATCCTGAGCTGTCAGCATTTCGACAAACTTTATAAAAATCTCTGCCGTACAGCCCGCGTCATCCACCGCGCGGTGATGATGATTCAGGGAGATATTCAGAGCCTTCGCTACCGTGTCCAGTTTAAAACGATTGAGCTGAGGAAGCAGAAGCCGCGCCAGCGCCACCGTATCCAGCACTGTTTTTTCACAGGGGATCCCCAGCATATCACAGTTCTTACGGATAAAACTCATGTCAAAATCCGCATTGTGAGCCACCATCACGGCATCCTTCGAAAACTCCATAAATCGCGCCAGCGTCTCTCGGATCAGCGGCGCATCCATAACCATTTCATCGCGGATCCCGGTCAGCTGTTCGATCTCATAAGGAATCGGAATCTGCGGATTCACAAAAGAAGAAAAACGGTCTGTAACCCTTCCGTTTTCAACCTTCACCGCTCCGATCTCAATGATTCTGTTTTTATCCGGACTGAATCCGGTAGTTTCAATATCAAAGACTACAAAGATCTCATCCAGAGACTGTCCCTGCGGATGATCTACAGGCGATTTCAGATCGTCGACCAGATAAGCCTCCATCCCGTATAAGATCTGAAAATCATCTTTTTCAGAGACAGCATGAGCCGCATCCGTGAATGCCTGTACGTCGCCATGGTCGGTGATGGCAATCGCCTTGTGACCCCATTTCATCGCGCGTTTGATGATATCCTTCACATCGGAGACACCGTCCATATCACTCATCTTGGTGTGGCAGTGAAGCTCTACCCGCTTTTCGGGACTGTGATCCATACGGACAGAAGCGAAGGACGGAATTTTCCGGATGCCCCGGACAGATCCGATCGTCAGCTCATGGTCGAAACGATCAATCGTCGTCACACCCCATATTTTCAGGAAAGTGCCCTGTACAACGCCTTTTTCCAGTTCCTCCAGCTGTTCTTTTTTACAGAACATCTTGATCGTGATACTGTCCGTAAAATCTGTGACAGAAAACAGCAGAATATACTTTCCGCTGCGAAGCTCACGCGTCTCCACACTCATGACCTGTCCGCGGATGACCACGTCGCCGACTTCTCCGGTAAGCTGATCCAGACGAACAGACGCCTCCTCAGAATCACGTCCGTAGATCACATCCGGATTGTCACTGCGGCGGGAAGAGTATGACTCCCGGTATTTCTTCCCATTTTTCTGATACTGTATTGGATTCTTTTCGGATCTGTCATCCGACGGGTTCGCCCGGCCACTTTCTTTTTTTGAACTATGTTTTTCAGACACGCTGCCCGTCTGCTCCCACGGCGTGTCGGATGAAGAACTTCTTTCCAGAAAATCCTCCTTTTTTTCTGCGCCGATGGCCGCGTGACTTACAATCGCCCGCACTTCATTCTGAAGCTGCAGATCAGCGTTTTTCCTGTATCTGGAATCCTTTTTCCGGCAGAAACGGATATCGACACGAACACTCAGGCTGCACCGCTCATTAAATATTTTTTCGAGGATATGATAGATATCCTCCTCCTTCTGACGAGCAGGCAGCGAGTCCTCCAGCGTCAGCACAAACGTATGCTCATCCGGACACTCGTATACCGCATGGCGGAGAACATTATATTCCACCTGACTGTAACGCCGAAACTCTGCCAGAACGGACGACCAGTAAGCCTCCAGTAAATTCGAAAGAGTATACTGCCCGGAGAGAGAAAACTTCTCAATAATACGAATGGTCACCTGCCTGTCCGGAAAAAGCTGTTTCTTCAGTTCACTTTCCAGAAAAAATACCTTCTCCTTGGGAAGCAACCGGCCGCTGGACATATAGACCCGGATAAAATCATGGCGGGTAGTTGTGGATACCTTTGATACGGAGGCATCCCGAAGCATTCCTGCCAGATCGTTATTTAATTTCAATTGCGGAAAAACCTCAAAAAAATCCTTCGTCATGCGTATCTCCATTCCGCCTTCTTTCAACCGGAAGCACAAACAGCTACATTCTGCCTTTTTCTGGATTATACTTCTGTCAGCTGCTCTTCCGTGACAATCAGGGAAAGCGGCACATCAAATTCACCGACCGGAAGCCGCTTTGCCATCTGCAGTCCATAAGCGACACCCAGCATCAGGCAATCATGTTCTGCGGAAAAATGACGATCATAATATCCTTTTCCGAAACCCATACGATTTCCGTAAAAATCAAAAGCAACGCCGGGTGTCAGTACAAGGGTCTCCATCCCGGAACGCCAGTCTACCGGCCTGTTCTCCCATGGCTCCATCACCCCGAATGTGCCCGCAGAAAACTGATCAAAGCCGCTCACTTCAAAATAACGCATCTCGTCCCCGAACACTTTCGGAAAAGCCACGCGTTTCCCACATCGCCATGCTTCCCGCACAACCGCGCGGATATCCGCCTCATTTCCCAGCGGATAGTAGGCATACAGAAACCGGACCGACGCGAACAGCTGACTATTCAGGATGTTCTCACAAATCTGTGCGGACAGAACCGCCGTCTGATCAGAAGTCATCCTGTTTCGACGCTCTCTGTATAATCTCCTGACGTCCTTCTTTTCTGTCATTTCCATTGTGGTCGAAGAATCTGTTATGTATTCCCGATCTGTCGGATTATTTATGAACATGGATAAATCCTTTTTGCTGCAGCACTTCATGCTATCTATAGTGAACGGAAGAAATAATTTGTCATTCACTATAAATGATACTATAGCAGAAAAAAACGGTTCAGACAATGTTTTTATACCGGAAGAATATCCGCACACAATCGAGCAGAAAAGTCAGCGCAAAAAAAGAACCACCCGATGCTATCATACACCGGATGGTTCTGTCATACAAATCTCTGTTATGACACAGGCCTACAGTATGCCTCCGATCATAATGAAGATCGGTGCAAATACAAGAGATACAATCGTCATCAGCTTGATCAGGATGTTGATCGACGGTCCTGACGTATCCTTGAACGGATCACCGACCGTATCACCGACAACGGCTGCCTTGTGAGGCTCGCTGCCCTTGCCGCCATGCTGTCCGCTCTCTATGTATTTCTTCGCGTTATCCCACGCGCCACCGGCGTTCGCCATGAAGATGGCCATCATAACACCGGTAACCAGAGCACCCGCGAGAAGTCCGCCGAGAGCGGCAGGTCCCAGCAGTATGCCGACAAAGATCGGAACAACGATTGCGATGATGCCGGGAACGATCATCTGCTTCAGGGATGCCTGCGTGGAGATACCGATACAGGTCTTGTAATCCGGCTTGCTCGTGCCCTCCAGGATACCCGGATCTGCATGGAACTGACGCCGCACCTCCTCGATCATCTTGTAGGCAGCCTTGGATACCGCCTCCATCGTGATGGCCGAGAACAGGAACGGAAGCATCGCGCCGATCAGCAGGCCGACGATAACGGTCGGAACCAGCAGATCGATTGTCGTAAGGTCAACCGCCTCCGCATAAGATACAAACAGGGACAACGCGGTCAGAGCCGCGGAACCGATGGCAAAGCCCTTGCCGATGGCAGCGGTCGTGTTGCCGACAGAATCCAGTGAATCGGTGATCTCACGGACATCCTCGTCCAGGCCGGACATCTCGGCGATACCGCCCGCGTTGTCTGCAATCGGACCGTAAGCGTCTACCGCAACGGTGCTGCCGGTGGTGGCCAGCATGCCGACGGCCGCAAGCGCGATACCGTATACGCCGCAGAAACGATAGGCCACAAAGATACCGGCCGCGATCAGGATGATCGGCCATGTACAGGAGTTCATACCAACGGCAAGGCCGCTGATGATATTCGTCGCCGAACCGGTCTCGGACTGCTCCGCAATCTTCTGAACCGGTTTATGCTTGTCAGATGTATAGTACTCGGTGATCCGTCCGATCGCAATGCCGACAATCAGACCCGCAATGATCGGTCCGCAGAACTTAAAGGAACCGAGCATCGGCTTGCTGAGTACGATTGCCAGAACGACCGTAATGATGTCAGCCACGTTGCTTCCCATATTCAGGGACTTCTGCGGATCTCCGCCATCCTTGCCTCGGACAAAGAAGATACCGATGATCGAAGCCACGATACCGACCGCCGCGAGACAGAGCGGATAAAGAGCTCCGCCGATCTGACCGAAAGAACCGGAAATGCCGGATGCAATCAGTCCCAGTGTAATAGCGGAAATAATGGAACCGACATAGGACTCGAAAAGATCGGCGCCCATACCGGCAACATCGCCTACATTGTCGCCTACATTGTCCGCGATAACGGCCGGGTTACGGGGATCATCCTCCGGAATACCGGCTTCGACCTTGCCGACAAGGTCAGCGCCGACATCGGCAGCCTTCGTGTAGATACCGCCACCCACACGGGCAAACAGCGCCACGGAAGACGCGCCCAGGCTGAAACCGAACAGAATCGAGGTATTGCCGGTGATAATGTAAATCAGGCTGACGCCCGCAAGGCCGAGGCCAACCACGCACAGACCCATCACGGCGCCGCCGCGGAACGCAACCGGAAGTGCCGCGGACATGCCCTTCTCCTTCGCGGCGTTCGCAGTCCGGACATTCGCCTGGGTCGCTACGCTCATGCCGAAGAAACCGGCCAGAATCGACAAAACCGCTCCAATCACAAAGCAGAGTGCCGTAGGCCAGCCGATGGCAAAGCCGACTACCAAAAATACAACAATGATGAAAATAATCAGAATCTTGTATTCTGAAAAAAGGAATGCTCGCGCACCCTCGTGGATCGCTGCGGCGATCTCTTTCATCCGGTCTGTTCCCTCCGGCTGTTTCCTCACACTCGCAGCCAATCCTGCGGCGACAAGCAGCGCTATGACGCCGATGATCGGAATGATCAATGTCCAAGTAATCATTTTAAATTGCTCCCTTCAAAATAATAAAATTTCTATAAAGTATACTAACACAACACGAACAGAAGTGTCAATCATTGTTTAAAGGTTGACACACTTGTAACGCAGTTATTTTGCAGTACTCAGGTGTTTCCCGTGAACTCCTGACAGTCATCTGTTCCGCCATGTTCCCAGTGATCCAGTTCATATCTCAGCGCATCGAGCAGCTGCTCCTCCGGTACCTTACGGATCACTTCGCCGCGTCGGATGATCAGTCCCTCACCTCTGCCGCCGCAGATGCCGATATCCGCCTCTCTCGCCTCGCCGGGTCCGTTGACGACGCAGCCCATGACTGCCACTTTCAGATCCAGAGGATATTCTGTGACCATCGTCTCCACCTGATTCGCCAGAGAGATCAGATCAATACTTGTCCGCCCGCAGGTCGGGCAGGAAACCACCTCAATCCCGCCCTTTCGCAGGCCAAGCGTTCGCAGAATCTGTTTCGCCGAGCGAATTTCCTCCACCGGATCGCCGGTCAGCGACACGCGGATCGTATCGCCGATCCCCTGGTGCAGGATCAGACCGAGACCGACGGCGGATTTGATATTGCCGCTCTGTACGGTTCCCGCCTCCGTGATACCCACATGCAGCGGATAATCTGTCCGTGTCGAGATCAGCTCATGAGCGCGGACACACATCAGGACATCCGAGGACTTGATACTGACGACCAGATTCTGATACCCGTAATCCTCGATCATGCGCACTTTATCCAGGGCACTCTCCACCAGACCGTCCGCCGTCACACCGCCGTATTTTTCCACCAGTTCCTTCTCGAGTGAACCGCTGTTGACGCCCACGCGTATGGGTATACCGCGCTCCCGCGCGGCCTCCACCACAGCCTTCAGATTCTCCGCGGTGCCGATATTCCCCGGATTGATGCGGATTTTGTCCGCCCCGTTTTCCATCGCCGCGATCGCAAGCCGATAATCAAAATGAATATCCGCCACCAGCGGGATGTGGATTCGCTTTTTTATCCCGGAAAACGCGCGCGCCGCCTCCATATCCGGAACCGTACAGCGGATGATCTGGCATCCGGCGCGTTCCAGGCGCAGGATCTGGGCGACGGTCGCCTCCACATCCTGTGTCTTTGTATTCGTCATGGATTGAATGGCAATGGGGTGATTACCGCCGATGGTTAAATCACCGATCGTGATTTCCCTTGTTTTCATTCTCATCATATCACCTGACTTTCTTTTTCACGGCTGTATCTTAATGATGTCGGGGTCAAAAGCCTTCATTGATGATGATACCCACGGATTGCAGCTCTGCATAAGTTCGATAACGGAAATCAGAGATTTCCTATCTCACTTATCCGAAAAAACCGCTCGCAATCCTAAAAACATCATCATATAAAAAGTTTCCGCACATCATTAAACATTACCAGTATCATCAGCGCAAACAGGCACATCAGTCCGATGAAATGCACCATCCCTTCTTTGTTCTCCGCGATCCGCTTCCGCCGTATGGCCTCGATCACCAGAAAGACGAGCCGGCCGCCGTCCAGAGCCGGCAGCGGCAGCAGATTCATCACGCCGAGGTTGGCCGACAGCAGGATACCGATATTCAGCATGTTGAGGAACACATAGAAATACCCGTCCGACAGGCTTTCCTCATAGGTATCTCCGATCGTCTTGACGATACCGACCGGTCCGGACAGATCATTGACGCTGATCTGATTTGTCACCAGCATTTCCAGGCTTTTGAGGGTATACTGAATCCAGTATTTGACATCCCAGATTCCATTGACCAGGGTTTGTGCCGGTCCCAGCCGGGTATATTCCCCAACCGAATAAATGCCGTACAGATAACGTCCGCTCTCCTCATCATAGGTCGGCGTCAGCGTCGTCGTGTACTTCTCGCCGTCGCGGACATAGGTTATCTCCGCGATTTCACCCTCGTGGAAGATGGAATACATGCTGACCTCTTTATAAAAATGAATATTTTTATTTCCGATCTTTACGATCTCATCCCCCGCCTGAAGCCCGGCTTCCGCCGCAGAATAACCCTCCATCACATCTCCGACGACCGGTTTCACTACACCGATACTGGCAATGATAACCACGGAAAACGCCAGAGCCATAATGAAGTTAAAAATCGGGCCGGCAGCGACCACACTGATCCGCGCCCAGACAGATTTCTTCTGAAAGGAACGCTCATCGTCACTCTCGGAATCCTCTCCCTCCATCATGCAGGCGCCGCCAAACGGCAGCAGCTTGAGAGAATATTTTGTCTCACCTTTCGTAAAGCCGACGATCGTCGGCCCGAAACCGAGGCAGAACTCGTTCACGCGGATGTCATTGGCCTTCGCCAGCAGAAAATGACCAAACTCATGAAAAAGAATAATGATGCAGAATAAAACAATTGCAACAATATATTTAACAATCAAAATACTACCTGTTTCCTTTCTCTCCCCTTAGATTTCATCCTTTCATAGACCGCCTGCTCAGTCGCCAGAATATCCTCCAGATCCGGATTCTCTATGTACGCTGCCGCCTCCATCGACTCCGCGATCAGATCCGCAATCTCAAGGAAACGAATCTTCTGATTCAAAAAAAGAGCGACCGCCCGTTCATTCGCGGCATTAAATACGGTCGGCATATTCCCTCCCCGCCGCATCGCCTGCAACGCAAGACGAAGACCCGGAAATGTGTCCATATCCGGCTTCTCAAAGGTCAGGGTGGCAAGCCGGTAAAAATCAAGTCTTTCGTCATTTAAGAACTTCCGCCCCGGATAACAGAGCGCGTACTGGATCGGCAGCCGCATATCCGGTGTTCCCAACTGCGCGATCACAGCGCCGTCCGCATACTGCACCATGGAGTGAATGACGCTCTGCGGATGAACCACCACCTGAATCTGATCGAGATCCACGCCAAACAGCCATTTTGCCTCCATCACTTCAAGCCCCTTGTTCACCAGCGTGGCGGAATCAATGGTCACCTTTTTGCCCATCGACCAGTTGGGATGATGCAGGGCATCCTGCAGGGTTACATGCTCCAGCTCCTCACGTTTTTTCCCGCGGAACGGTCCGCCGGAGGCGGTCAGAAGAATCTTATCAATCGTGTTGCCGCACGCTTTCTCACCGTGCCAGGACTGAAAAATCGCGGAATGCTCACTGTCAACCGGCAGGATACGCACGCCGTATTCCTCCGCCATGGGCATGATCAAATGTCCGGCTGTGACCAGCGTCTCCTTGTTCGCCAGGGCGATGTCCTTCCCCGCCCGGATCGCCGCTATGGTGGGACGTATCCCGACCATGCCGACCACGGCCGTCACCAGAATCTCCGAGTCCTCCTGTGCCGCCACAGCCAGAAGCCCTTCCATACCGTATGTGATCTCAAGTTCCAGGTCCGCAGTCATAAGCTGCAGTTCCCGCGCTTTTGCTTCCGTACCGACAGAAACCAGCATCGGGTGAAATTCCCGTATCTGTTTCTCCAGCAATGCCACGTTGCCGCCTGCTGAAAGGGCGCTTACCCGAAAATCTTTTCTGTGCTGACGCACCACATCTAATGTCTGCGTTCCTATTGATCCCGTCGATCCGAGAACTGCGATTGTTTTCATGTCATTCTCTCTCCAGAACCACCCGGCACTGCTTTTTGTAACACGCGATTCCGTATTTCAGAATCGTCTGCATGTCATCCTCTTTCAGTTCGGCGGTATAATTATGTTCATTGATCTGATCCAACGCTTCTTTACATGCCGCGTCAAAATCACCGTTTTCCGCATATTTTACTTCTATGATAATTCCGATTTCTTCATCCTCGATTTCAACAGAAATGTCGAAGTAACCTGTTCCGGACTCCCGATTGGATTCGACAGACCAGTCGCTCTTGAATCCCAGTATTCCAAGCAATATTCCGTGGAAGAAGTTCTCTTTAAATTCTTTTTTTACTGCGGTATCCCGAATGCTGATCGTCTTACCCAGGAATTCATCAAATACCTGCTGAACGTCCGAAACATCTCCATCCTTCAACGCCCCGCAGAATCTCTTCACGGCATCTCCGTCTTTTGCAGCCTCCTCTTCAAACAGCTTTAAAATGAGATCGCTGAATATATACCGCACCTCCGTATTCGGGATTGTCAGACGAACCAGATTCCCCGCGGGTGTTTCACTCTGTGTCAGATATCCTGTCGCAAAAAGCAGGCTCCACATATTATCAATGCTGTCATATACAGAATCATACGTCAGCTGTTCCTCTATTTTTTTCTGAACAGTTCCCCCGGAGACCAGTCTCTCCATCTGGGCTTTTGTCACCCCATCTCCCATCCGCCGGATAAACTTTCTGATTTCCACATTCCCGCTGCTGTTTGCCCAGTAGCGTTTGGGTATCTTATCCGGATTTGTGAGCAGCTGATTACACCAGTTTATGACATCCCACGGATTATAAACATTTGCCTGACCGATTTTGTAACCGTCATACCATTCTTTCGTCAAATCATAATATTGAGACAGATCATAGTAGTCAAGCAGAGTCCTCACTTCTTCATCCGTAAATCCAAACCATTCATCGCACTCCGCATCCAGTAAAGTATACATTTTCAGATTATTCAGTCCTGTAAAAATGCTTTCTTTCGAGACACGCAGACAGCCGGTCAGAACCGCAAATTCCAGGCTGAAATTTGACTTGAGCGCGGCATCAAACATATTGCGGATGATATCGATCATCTGTCTGTAATAGCCCTTCTCGTTCGCTTTCGCCAACGGCACATCGTACTCATCAATCAAAATGATCACTTTCCGGTTGTAATGCTTTTCCAGAAGCATGGAAAGGGTTTTCAGACTTCCGGTCATCACGCTCCCTGAAATAGCAAATGCCTCCTGATTCGTATTGTCAGAAGCAATCAGCTGACTATATAATCGCTTATCATCCGGATTCAGTTTTTCGCTGTCCAGAAGAAATCGAAACCTTAACGCCTCCATGCCAATGACATAAGCCAGCTGGCTTTTGGCCGTTGCAAAATCTTCGCCATGCACTGTCTTCAGGCTGATCGATATCACCGGATACTGTCCCATGTGTTTTTTGCACAGTTCCGAATCTTTTTCAATCGCCAGACCTTTAAACAAACCTGTATCTGTGCCTCTCTCAAAGAAATATTTGAGCATACTCATATTCAGGCTTTTGCCGAACCGCCGCGGTCGCGTAAACAAATTCACTTTGCCCCAGTTATCGAGCAGTTCTTTTATCATCCCTGTCTTATCCACATAATAAAAATCTTTCAGTTGGAATTCCGCAAAATCCTCTATGCCGATCGGAAGTTTTTTTCTGCCCATAAAATCCACCGTCCTTTGCTCAGGCCATGCGCTTTACAATCAATTTCCATATTTCAAAAATTTACAAAGTTCCCTGTTTTGCCCACACTCCAAAATGTATCTGCACACAGATTCTCTTCGCAGTACAGAATTCAAAAAATCTCTATCCACAGATACAATCACTTCCATCAAAGATCTCTTTGTGATCTGATTCAATTCTTTTATTCGTCTTGTATCCGCCCTTTTTCTGTCCGCATCCTGCGGCGGATATCCGATACCGAACGGCTCCTCAAACAATGCCCTCATCGTATTTTTTAAATTCAATTCTCCCGCCCATCCGAAATTTAATCCCAAAGGGAAGGAAACTGCATTGCCATCGTTAATCCTCCCAAACAGATATGCATCGGACGGCGTCGGCGCATATCCGCACAGGACTCCCGGAAGAATGTTGCAGGCAAGCATCATTCCCTGACCGGAGGAACAGCCTGTCACGACAAAATCCACCGCCCTGCTCTCCAACAGCATGCTGACGCAAAAAGCAGTCTGCACATAGGAATAACTGACATTTTCCTCCGGAAATATACCGAAATTAATGACTTCATGTTGCTGAAGGTCGATACTTTCTTTCAGGCAATGCTCTAAGAAAACATTTTTTTCTTTTTGTGAACTCGCCTGTATGACAGCTATTTTCATATTCACCTCTCAGAATATGCCTCCGATTCCCTCTTTCTCAGACCTGCACCATCGGTATCAGATACAGCGACAGATAATAGATGATCGGCGCCGTAAAAATTACGCTGTCAAACCGATCCAGGATCCCGCCATGGCCGGGAATCAGCTTCCCGTAATCCTTAATGTCGTAATTTCTCTTGATAGCAGACGCCGCCAGATCGCCCACCATGGAAATCAGCGCTCCCGCGGCACAGATCACTCCCATCATCAGTATATAAGAAATATCCGCATCCATACCGTTTTTAAAGATAAACCCGTAAATCAAAGTCAGGACAAACGCTCCGGCCACGCCGCCGACCGCTCCCTCCACAGATTTTTTCGGGCTGAGTTTCGGCGACATCTTGTGCTTGCCGAAAAGCATGCCGAAACAATAAGCGGATGTATCGCACCCCCACGAGCAAAGAAAAATCAGCCATACCAGATAAGTCCCGCCGGCCAGCGAACGCGTCAGGTAAATGCACGACAGCATGACGGCGACATAGAAAAACCCGAAAAACACGCCGATCACCTGTGTCGCGTGAAATCTCGGATAACCGAACACGAACATACACATACAGACAATCAGGAACCCCATAATCAGCGCCATGATATCCGGCAAAAACGAAAAAGCCAGATTCAGAAAATAAACCGCCGCCGCAATGTAACCGGCAATTCCTATGGTTCTCTCCACTTTAAAAACTTTGTACAGCTCATACATGCCGATGATGGAGATGATCCCCAGCACGGTCAGCAGCAGATACCCTCCGTTTATGATAAAAATCAGCGCCAGCACGATCAGAACCGCGCCGCTTATTAATCTTGTTCTGAACATATTCATCCCTTTCCCAAAAAAAGCATCCCGCTATGCGAATGAAATTACATTTCACCAGAACCTGACATGTAAAATTCCGGCGCTATGCTTCCTTCACTTTCCCATATCTCCGGTCCCTTGCCGTGTAGGCCTCAATCGCCTTCACCAGTTCCGCTTTGTTAAAATCCGGCCAGGGTGTATCCGTAAAATAGAACTCACTGTAGGCATGCTGCCACATCAGATAGTTAGACAGCCGCAGCTCCCCGCTGGTGCGGATCATGAGATCCGGATCCGGGATGTCCGCCGTATCCAGATAGCTGCCGAAGCGCGCCTCATTGACATCGTCCTCAGAAATCTTTCCATCCTTATAATCCTTCATCATCCGCTTCATCGCCCGGAGCATCTCATCCCGACTCCCGTAATTGATCGCGATCTGCAGATTAAAACCGGTGAACGTCTTAGTATCCTCCTCCAGAACACGTATCCTTTCCTGCAGATCAGGCGCGAGTACAGATGTATCGCCGATGATGCGCACCCGCATGTTGTTTTTCATAGCCTCATCGTAACAGATCTTCAGGTATTTGCCAAACAGAAGCATCAGAGTCTTTACTTCCAGATCCGGCCGGCTCCAGTTCTCCGTGGAAAAGGCATAGATGGTCATATATTTGATACCCAGGTCATCCGCGTCACGGCAGATGTCCATCACGACCTCGGCGCCTCTTTTATGCCCGAAGGTACGCGGCTTTCCCTTTTTCTTCGCCCATCGTCCGTTTCCATCCATGATAACGGAGACATGGGTCGGAATCTTCAGCTGTGATAATTCCATCTCTCTTCCCTCCTCGTGATTCAGATCTCCTTCTTCCGCATAATAACCGCCGGTTTCGGAAAAATTTCAACCTTAAAAGAGACAGGGACACAGTACAGAACAGCGAATCATCCTATGTATTGCTGTGCCAACCATGTCCCCGGATTGAACAGGAGTCAGTATGTCTCATGCTCACCACGCGAAGCGCATACGGCAAAGCCGCAAAACTACGTGCGCGCCCCTGTACATGTAACTGACTGTCTGTGAGCGAATCAAACCGTCATAATCTCCTTTGTCTTCTCTTCTACCGCTTTATCGATCGTCTCGATGTATTTGTCCGTCAGCTTCTGGATCTCGGCCTGCAGATCCTTGATGCCGTCCTCGGAGATCCCCTCCGCCTTTCCGATCTTTTTCATGGCGTCGTTCCCGTCGCGGCGGATGTTGCGGACAGCCACCTTGGCCGCCTCGCCCTTCTTTTTTACATCCTTTGACAAAGACTTACGCCTCTCCTCCGTCAGCTCCGGGAATACCAGACGGATGGCCTTTCCGTCGTTCGTCGGATTCAGTCCCAGATCGGATACAAGAATCGCTTTCTCAATCGCCTTGACCATGGATGCCTCCCACGGCTGGATGAGAATCATGCGCGGCTCCGGTACGGAGACATTCGCCACCTGCTGAATCGGCATCGGAGAGCCATAGTAATCCACGCGAAGCTGATCCAGTACATGGGGATTCGCCCGTCCGGCTCGGATGGATCCGAACTCCGTCAACAGGTTCTGATAGGATTTCTGCATCTTATCATCATAGGGTTTGATTTTCTCGTTCATGCTGTAAACCTCCGATTATTATGTATTTTTTATAAATGATATGAATTCAATTCGCTTTTTACCGGGCACAAGGCTGTAAAGCAAACCATTGCATATGTGCCGTGTATAATCTTAAGGAACTGTCGGACAAAATATCCTGCCGGTCGCAGCCACTGTCAGACCGTCACTCTCGTCCCGCAAAAATCGCCTGAAACCGCTTTCACAATGCTGTCCTCCCCATTCAATCCGAAGACATACATCGGCATATGATTCTCCATACAGAGAATGGAAGCCGTCAGATCTACAACGGCCAGCTGCCGGTCGATCACCTCCTGAATGGAAACCTCATCATAACGCACAGCGTCCGGATTCTTCTTCGGGTCGGAATCGTACACGCCGTCCACCGCCTTGGCGAGAAGAATCACGTCCGCCTCAATCTCCACCGCGCGGAGCACAGTCGCCGTATCCGTGGAAAAATACGGGTGTCCGGTGCCTCCGGCAAAAAACACGACCATCCCTCTCGCGAAATATTTATTCGCCCTGTCCTTGGAAAACAGCTTGGTAAAGGAACCGCACTCAAAGGGTGTGAGCACATTCGTCCTCATGCCGACGGACCGGAAGATCTCCGAAACATAGATACAGTTCATCACCGTCGCCAGCATGCCGATCTGATCCGCCTTGGTCCGGTCGATGGTTTCGCTGGTGCGCCCCCGCCAGAAATTGCCGCCGCCGATGACAATGCCGACCTCGATGCCCTGATCGACCAGCTGTTTCACCTGAAGAGCCACCGCGGTCACCGTTCCCTCGTCAAAACCGGTCTTCTTCTCCCCGGCCAGGGCTTCTCCGCTGAGTTTCAATAATACGCGTTTCATATAAGATTTCCTTTCTGAACCTGCCCCATATTCGCGGTTCTCAAAATCATAAACGGGAATGCGGACATTCAATGGATGACCGTTCTCCTGTATCATACCATACAGCATCAGAAAAATCCAGTACGGCGCATTCGAAATAACCCGACTTTATACTTATCCGTTTTTCCGACAGTTCCTGACCCGGATAAACCGGAACAGAAATTTTGCCATTTGGCGCAAAAAATTGTTTGTAAGCGCCTAACGGATAAAGTGTCCGTCTTTTACCACATCCGCCACCAGTTCCCGTTCATCCATATGATATTTTTTGCCGCAGATCTCCTGATAATCCTCATGGCCCTTTCCGGCCAGCACAATGATATCCCCCTCTTCGGCATGTTCAATCGCGTAGCGGATGGCCTCCGCGCGATCCACAATGGCTATATATGTTCCATCCGCCTTTTTCACGCCGGTGATAATATCCTCCACGATCGCCTCCGGCTCCTCATTTCTGGGGTTATCAGAGGTAACGATTGTCAGATCCGCCAGCCGGGAGGAAACCTCCCCCATCGAGAACCTTCTGTCCCGCGCGCGGTTGCCGCCGCAGCCGAACAGGCTGACTAACCGTTTCGGGTGGTATTCGCGCAGCGTCGTCAGCAGGCTTTCCAGACTCATGGCATTGTGCGCATAGTCGATCATCAGGGTAAACTTTGAGGATACAGGCAGAATCTCCACTCTGCCCTTCACATGAATCTGCGACAGAGACGATGAGATGGTCTCCTTCTCCACACCGAAATGACGGCAGATGGAAATCGCCGTCATAGAATTGTACACGCTGAATTTGCCGGGAATATCGATCTCCACATCCATATCCAGCTTCCCGCTCATATGATAAGCGACACCGAGACTGCCGCCCCTGTCGAACAGACGAACATCGCTCGCCCGCAGATCGGCGCGCTCCGAAAAACCGTAGGTCTCCACCTCACAGGTATGTCCCGCCATAATCTTTTCCAGATGAGCGTCATCCGCGTTAAAAATACCCTGGCGGCACTGCTGAAACAGGAGACTTTTACAGTGAATATAGTCTTCCAGATCCTTATGCTCGTTCGGTCCGATATGATCCGGCTCCAGATTGGTGAAAATACCATAGTCAAAGATAAAGCCTCCGACCCGGTGCAGCATCAGTCCCTGGGAGGAAACCTCCATCACCACACACTTACATCCGGCGTCGACCATTCTCCGAAAGGATTCCTGAATCACGTAGGACTCCGGCGTTGTGTTGACAGCCGGAATCCGCTCCTCCCCGATGATTGTCTCAATCGTGCCGATCAGTCCGGTTCGGTAGCCGGAATGCTCCAGAATCGAGCGCACCATATAGGTGGCCGTCGTCTTGCCCTTGGTCCCCGTAATGCCGATCGTCGTCAGCTCCCTGGCCGGATATCCGAAATAAGCGGCCGAAGCCTCTGCCAGAGCCATGCGGGTATCCGCTGTTTTAATCACGGCAAGGGAGGACGGCACCTCCACATCCTTCTCAACGATCACGGCCGCGGCGCCCTTCCTGGCCGCCTGCGCCGCATATATGTGTCCGTCGCTGACCGAACCGGAAATACAGACGAACACCGAACCCTTTTCTATTTTGCGGGAATCATAGACCAGAGTAGTAATCTCCCGATCCGTATCTCCCTGTACACAGATATAATCTGTTTTTTTAATCAAATCTGCTAATTTCATTCCCATATCTCACTTCCGTTTTCAGCCTGCCGCGCAGCTGTTGTATTTCTGATACAGATGATGCCGGGGCCTCCCTGAGTACAAAATCCACGCAGCTGGCGATGCACTATTTCATATCAGCAGCGTATCCGAACCGATGGTGCATCACAGACCGCTCACGTCGATCTCCCCTTCAAAGACCGTCGTCGCCGGCCCCGTCATCCAGACAGTATCCGCCTCTCTGTCATAAAAAATCTGCAGATCTCCACCCAAAAGGTGAACCAGCACATGATCGTCCGTATATCCGTTCAGCACACTCGCCACGACGGATGCGCAGGTGCCGGTGCCGCAGGCCCACGTCTCGCCGGATCCCCGCTCCCAGACACGCATATTTGCCTCACACCGACTGATGATCTGCACAAACTCAGTATTGATCCGATCCGGAAACCGCTCATGATTCTCAAAGTACGGTCCCAGTTTTTCCACGGGAAAGGTCTCCGTATCATCCACAAACACAACCGCATGCGGGTTGCCCATGGAAACACAGGTCATGAGGTATTCCCTGTCCAGAACTGTAATCGGCTCACTCACGATCCTGTCGCCGTCCGATATAACCGGAATATGCTCCGGTTTTAACTCAGGCGCACCCATATTCACCTTCACAAGCGATACTTTTCCTTCCTCGATCGTCAGATCCAGATACTTGATCCCCGACTTTGTCTCAATGGAAATCTGTGTCTGATCGGTCATGCCGTGGTCATACACATATTTTGCCACACAGCGAATCCCGTTGCCGCACATATTTCCCTCAGAACCGTCGGCGTTATACATAACCATCCGGAAATCTGCTGTTTCTGAAGGACAGATCAGAATCATACCGTCTGCGCCGATCCCGAAATGACGATCGCTGACATACACGGACACCGCGGCAGGATTCCGAACCGTCTCTTCAAAGCAATTCACATAGACATAATCATTTCCGCACCCATGCATCTTGGTAAACTTCATAGGCTTCGTTTCCTTTCTTTATAAACACACATGCACCGCTCCCGCAGTACTGTCTCAGTCCGTGCTTTCCGTATCAGTGTTTCCGACATCCGTCAGATCTGTATCCGCGCTGTCTGTATCCGTTTCCTCCGCATCAGTACTGTCCGCGGCATCCGCATCTGTACTCGGATAGTAGATATAATTACATTTCAACACACTGCTCGTCATACCGTTTTCATCGATAGCAATCAATGACAGAATATGATTCCCCTCCGGTATCTCGATGGGACCTGTATACCGTGCGGAAGAAGCGGTCGGCGTCGTATTATCCCAAGTATAGTATACCTTCGTTCCCGAAGGAACCCTCACCGTCACCGTGGCGGGCTCGGTAAACGTACCGCCGTCCGGATCTACCGACGGCATATCCGGCGCATTCAGTGAAATTTTATAAACAGCACATACCGGTTCACTGTAATACCCGTCCTCATCCATACAGACGGCAATCAGCGTGATCGTGCCCTGTTCATTGATCTCAACCGGATCGGTATAGAGCTCATCCTCCTCCGTCGGCGTACTTCCGTCCAGTGTATAATAGATAAGCAGATCGTCGTCTTCTGCCGTAATCTCAACCGTGAGATATTCCGTATAACTGCCGCTCTCCACAGAAATATCAGGGACAGAAATCACGTAACTCTCAAAAAGGACCAGAATATCCTCATCCGTGACTCCATCCATCAGAGCCAGAATCTCATCTCGCCTCCCCTGATCGTCATAAAGTGCGATCAGACCCTCATAAGCCTCATCATTAACAGGATCCAGTTCGATCACAGCCAGATACATCTCTTCCGCGGAATCATATTCCTTCTCATCTGCATAGATCTCTGCATACAGCAACAGCGCATCCGGATAATCCTCATCCAGAGCCAGCACACGGTCGAGATACGCCATGGCTCCCTTGTAATTTTTCTGAGAATATTCCGTCTGTGCCCGGTTCAGCAGATATTCCGCTGAGTGATTCCGCTGAAATCGGACAAATCCGAAAACAGCTGCGGCGGCCGCGGCGATGACAATGACCAGTATGATGATACGGCGTCTGCGCTTATCTCTCTTTTGCGCGTGTTTTTTTTCTTCTCTGTTCCGGATGATCGTCCGGTCTTCTGTCAGATCCGGGTCTTCCTCTTTTTCGGAATCCTTTTTTTCATCCATGAGTGATCGCAGATACTCTTCTTCCAGAACGTTCAGTTCCGAAACAATCTGTACCTCCTGTCCGCACCGGTAACAGTATATACTTCCTTCCGTCAGTGCCGCACCGCATTTTGCGCAAACCATAGTGTCCTCTTTCCTGTCCTATGTTAAAACAATCCCGTGATCACGCCATTCTCATTCACGTCTATATTGTTGGCTGCCGGTTTTTTCGGAAGCCCCGGCATCGTCATGATCGCTCCGGTAACCGCAACCACAAACCCGGCTCCGGCACTGACATACACCTCGCGCACATTCACGGTAAAATGCTGCGGCCTTCCGAGCTTATTCTGATCATCCGACAGAGAATACTGCGTCTTTGCCATACAGACGGGAAATGTTCCCATACCGAGACTCTCGATCCGTTTCAGCTCTTTCACCGCCGCGCCGGAATAGGTGACTCCGTCCGCGCCGTAGATTTCCTTTGCAATGGTTTCGATCTTTTCCTGTAAAGACAGTCCGTCTTCATACAGCACCTTAAAATGGCTTTCCTTATGCTCAAGTGCATCCAGCACCTGCCGAGCCAGGGCGATGCCGCCCTCTCCTCCCTTTTCCCATACCTCGGACAGCGCAAAATCACATCCGCGCGCCTTACAGAAATCCTCGATATACTTCACTTCTGCATCCGTATCCGTCACAAACGAATTGAGCGTCACAACGATCGGCACGCCATACTTCTGAAGATTTTCGATATGCTTCTCCAGATTCACAATTCCCTTTTTTAAAGCCTCTGTATTTTCCTTTGACAATTCCGTTTTCGGTACGCCGCCGTTGTATTTCAATGCCCGCACCGTGGCTACCAGAACAACCGCGTCCGGTTTTAACCCCGCCATGCGGCATTTGATATCGAAGAACTTCTCAGCTCCGAGATCCGCGCCGAAGCCTGCCTCCGTAACCGTAATATCCCCCAGCTTCATCGCTGTCTTTGTTGCCCTCACACTGTTGCAGCCGTGCGCGATATTTGCAAACGGTCCGCCGTGCACGATCGCCGGCGTATGCTCCAGTGTCTGGATCAGATTCGGCTTTAATGCATCCTTCAGTAACGCTGCCATCGCCCCGACAGCCTGCAGATCAGCGGCGGTCACAGGTTCCCCGGAAAATGAATAGGCGACGATCATCCTTCCCAGGCGGCGTTTTAAGTCCTCCATATCGTCCGCCAGACAGAGTACAGCCATAATCTCCGAAGCTACCGTGATCACAAAGTGATCCTCCCGGACCATTCCGTCCGCCTTGCTGCCCAGACCGACCACGACATTCCGCAGAACCCTGTCATTCATATCCAGACAGCGCTTCCAGACAACCTGTCTCGGATCGATACCGAGCGCATTTCCCTGCTGGATATGGTTGTCAAGCATTGCCGCAAGTAGATTGTTCGCAGAGGTGATCGCATGAAAATCCCCTGTAAAATGAAGATTCAGATCCTCCATCGGTACCACCTGGGCGTATCCGCCGCCGGCCGCGCCGCCCTTGATGCCGAAGCAGGGGCCGAGCGACGGTTCCCGCAGCGCAAGAACCGCATGTTTATTGAGTCTGCAAAGCGCCTGTGCGAGACCGATACTGGTCGTCGTCTTGCCCTCACCGGCGGGAGTCGGATTGATCGCGGTTACCAGAACCAGTTTCCCATCCGGTCGATCTTTCATCCGGTCGATCAGCTCATCGGATAATTTTGCCTTATATTTTCCGTACAATTCCAGATCGTCCGCTCCGATCCCGATTCTGGCTGCCACATCCGCAATCGGCTCCAGTACTGTCTCCTGCGCGATTTGAATATCTGTTTTCATAGCCCCTGTCCTCCTTGGAATGTTCTTATACTCTTATGTATCTATCTGTAAAAAGACCGCGCCTGACTCGGGCCTTTAACAGTGGCCGACACGTTTGTTATCTGTATCTTCAGTACAGTCTGTAAAAACGCTGCGCCTGACGCAAGCCCATAGCAGGCTCATATATCCGAAGAAACGGTTCCCTCTCCCGTGCCCGAGTATTCCTCCATCGTCATAAGCACTCTGCGGGGCTTCGTCCCCTCCTCCGGTCCGACGATGCCGGCCTCCTCCAGCTGATCCATAATCCGGGCTGCCCGGTTAAATCCGATCCTGAAATTGCGCTGCAGCATACCAATCGAGCCCTTTTCCTTCTCAATCAAAAATCGCGCCGCGTCGTCGAAATAGGCATCCCGGTCATCGTCAGAAGCAGTAAAGCCGCTGCCGCCTCCGATACCGGATTCAGAAGATTTTACCTTTTCCTCTATTTCAGAATTATAGGACACCTCGCCGTTTTTATCAATGATATAATCTACAACTTTTGAAACTTCCGTATCGGACACAAAAGCACCCTGCACACGCAGCGGTTTCGCGTATCCCTGCGGATAAAAGAGCATATCTCCCTTTCCGAGAAGCTTTTCCGCGCCGTTCATATCCAGAATGGTGCGCGAATCCACACCGGAAGTCACGGAAAAAGCGATCCGCGACGGCATATTGGCTTTAATCAGACCGGTAATGACATTGACCGAAGGGCGCTGTGTGGCGATGATCAGGTGAATGCCTGCCGCTCTCGCCAGCTGCGCGAGCCTGCATATGGCATCTTCAACATCACCCGCCGCGACCATCATCAGATCCGCCAGCTCATCAACAATGACGACAATCTGAGCCATCTTCTGCGGTTTGTTTTTATCCTCGATATCCGAAACGGATTCTACCTTTTTATTGTAACCCTTCATATCGCGAACGCCGTATTCCGCAAACTTATTATACCGGTCCGTCATCTCAGCTACCGCCCAATGAAGGGCGCCCGCCGCTTTTTTCGGGTCAGTCACAACCGGAATCAGAAGGTGCGGAATATTATTGTAAACGCTCAGCTCCACCACCTTCGGATCAATCATGATCAGCTTCACCTCACTCGGGTCCGCTTTAAATAAAATACTCATAATGATCGTATTGATACAGACTGATTTACCGGATCCGGTCGCGCCGGCAATCAGAAGGTGCGGCATTTTTGCAATATCCGCCACAATCACATGACCCGCAATATCCTTGCCGACACAGAAGGAAATTCTGGACGCATGGCTGCGAAAATCTGCTGATTCAACCAGATCACGAAAAGCCACGGTGACATTTTCCTTATTCGGCACTTCAATCCCGATGGCAGCTTTTCCAGGAATCGGGGCTTCAATCCGAATATCCGGAACCATCAGGTTCAGCTTTATATCGTCAGCAAGATTTACGATCTTGCTGACCTTGACGCCCATCTCCGGGTGAACCTCATACTGTGTCACGGCCGGTCCGCAGACGACATTCGTCACGCGCGCATCGACGCCAAAGGTCTGCAGTGTTTTCTGCAGTCTGGCGGACATTTCCTGTAAATGCTGTCTGGAATCACCCTTTCGGCTCGGATCGCCTTTCTGCAGGAGACGAATGTCCGGATAAACGTAGGATACCGGGTTCTCTCTCTCCGACTGCCGGATCGAACTGTCGATTTCGGAAACCTCGATATCCGTTTCTGCTTCCGGCTGCTTTTTCTTCCTGCTCTTCTTTTTTTTCAGTGAAACGGTTTCCTCTTCATCTTTAAGAAGAGAATTTTTCGATTCCGTATCCTCACACGCAGAGACATCCCCCTGCGGCCGATTCCAGAACTCCTCCGACTGCCGACACGTCAGTTCTTTCTCGTCCGTATCTCCATCCGGCCGCGCGTCAGCATCCGTATATGACAGCTGTGTCAGATCAAGTTCGTTCATCTGATCCGAAGCATTCCGCTCTGTTTCTTTTTTCAGTCTGATATCGACCGGAATCTTTTTACCACGCCGTTCGGTCTTTCTGGTCTTATTCCCTGCAGATATATCCTCCACAGCCGTTTCCCTCTCCTGCCTCTGCTTTTTTTCGGCTGCGGCAATTCTTTTTTTTTCAGCTCCCTCTCTGGCGGAATCATATGCTTTCCTGCTGCCCCTGGAGATGCCGTCAAACAGCGACCGCTCCGTGATCAGAACCACACAGAGGATCAGTACGATAATATCAATGATATATGTAGCCGCGATACCGAACGCCTTCACCAACGCGGCGGCTATGACCGCACCGAGCAGACCGCCTCCCGCCCGCGCAGCCGCACAGTCAGCAAATGTATACATGAGATTGGCAGAATCCCCTCCCGTATATACCATATGTGCAAACACACATAAAAACACAAAAAACAGAACTCCGGAAAACGCTTTCAGAATGGCGCGTCCGGAATAAGTATGTTTTGAGCCGCGCCCCGTTCTTCTGTTTGAAATCAGAAACGCGCATACCAGAAACAGCGCAAAAGGAAACGCATAAGACAATATTCCGAACAATCCGAAAAAGAAGTGGCTGAAGGCATTCCCGACCACTCCGCCTTTTCCGATATTCGCAATAAATAAAACAATACAAAACGCAAGTACCACAAATAAAAGTATCTCACTGCCCCAGGAAAACCCGGAGGAGGAGCTGTTCTTTCGTGTTCCCCGCTTTGATGATCTCCCGGATGTTTTCCTTCGGGAGGAAGACTTCTTTTTTGATGCCATAAATCATTTACCCTGCTATATAAACAAAAATGTGTGTCCGGTCCGTCCGGTCAGAACCATGCGCCCGCACCGTTGCCGGATGAAACGGCTGTGCCGTCACACTCCCCTCTATGCCAGATAAAAATAGCCGCCGATTGACAGAAGACCGGTATCTGTCTCCACATGAATGAGGAACTGAAACAGATATATATTACCACACTTTGATTTTTATGTCATCTGATTTTTTCTTATGAAAGCGTTGTCTGTAAAGATGACTGCGGAGCAGTCATTTTCTTTTACTGCCGGGAGTCACTGATCATAAAATGCAGACGCCGCACCGCTTCGGACACACCCCCGACTTCATTGATTATTCCCTCCGCCACCGCTTCATGTCCGACCAGAATCGTTCCGAGATCCTTCGTCAGCATGCTTGTGTTCATCATCATTTCCTCAATACGCTCAGCCTTCACCATACAATGTGCCGCGATAAAACCCGAAATTCTCTCCTGCATCTGTTTAAAGTAATCATACGTCTGACGCGCGCCGATCACCGTTCCGGACAGGCGAACCGGATGAATGACCATCGTACCGGTCGGAACAATATAAGAATAATCAGCAGCGACCGCCAGCGGGACGCCGATGGAATGGCTTCCGCCCAGCACAAGAGAAACCGTCGGCTTGCTCAGCGATGCGATCATTTCAGCAATGGCAAGCCCGGACTCCACATCTCCGCCCACAGTGTTTAACAGGATCAGCACGCCGTCTATCCCGGCGTCGTCCTCCACCTCCGCCAGCTTCGGGAGAACATGCTCGTATTTGGTCGTTTTTGTTGAAGAAGACAGACACTCATGACCCTCGATCTCTCCGATTACGGACAGAAGATATATCGTATGCTGCTGTCGGTTGTGGTTCATCTGAATCTGCCCGTAATCCTGAATTTCCTCCATTTTCTCCACTTTCTCCATTTTGTTTTCTGATTCTTTGTCCATAAAAACCTCCGCATCTATCATAAACAGATCATTTTTTTATTCTGAATTAGTATCTGTGATATTTCTTTTTCTATGCACAGAAAGAAGCGGTCCCGAAAGACCGCTTCTCATGTCAGAGTAATATTCCCTGTGTAATTTACATCATATGTACTTCGCAGCAAATGCGGAGTATTTTCCTGAACAGTTACCAGTTTTCAGTTTATATATCCTCCTGCGTTTATACAGTAACACCCAGCAGATAATTATACAGTCCCTCGTATCTGGAAGCGGATACCTTCCAGGAGAAATCCGCCTTCATCCCGCGCTCCACGATCTTATTCCACTGAGCCTTTTTATCAAAGAATATCTGCTTGGAATAGTTGATCACATGAAGCATATCATCCGCATTATAATCGGTAAAGGAAAATCCCGTGCCGGTATTATCGAACTCGTTGAACGGCTGAACCGTATCCTTCAGTCCGCCCGTCTCACGCACGATCGGAACCGTGCCGTACCGAAACGCCATGAGCTGTGTCAGACCGCAGGGCTCAAACTGTGACGGCATCAGGAAAGCATCCGCGGACGCGTAGAGCTTCTGAGCCAGATCCGCGTTGTAGCAGATGTTCGCGGAAACCCGGTTGCCGTATTTCCACGCGTAGTATTTAAACATGTTCTCATACTTCTCCTCACCGGTTCCGATGACTACAAACTGAGTAAAATCATCGACAATCTGTTCGAAGCAGTAATCGATCAGATCCAGCCCCTTCTGGTCTGTCAGCCGGGAAACCAGGCCGATCATATACTGATGCTTATCAACATCCAGACCCAGCATCTCCTGCAGCTTCAGCTTGTTCTGGAACTTCTTTCTGCGGAAAGAATCCGCGTCATAGTTCACGAACAGCTTCGGATCCGTCGCCGGATCATACAAATCATAGTCAATGCCGTTTACAATACCCTGCATATCGAAATGCCGCGCCGACAGAAGACCGTCCAGTCCCTCGCCGTAATACGGAGTCTGAATCTCCTGCGCATAGGTGTCACTGACCGTCGTGATATAATCCGCATAAACCAGACCGCCCTTCAGCATATTCGCATCCTTTTTAAACTCCAGCTTATCCGGCGTGAACAGAGATTTCGGGAAACCGGTCAGCCCCATCATCGTCTTCACATCCCAGATTCCCTGGAACTTCAGATTGTGAATCGTCATAATGGACTGCATGCCCCAGAAAAACATGTCGCCCTGGAACTCCGTCTTTAAATAAACCGGAATGAACCCGGTCTGCCAGTCATGACAGTGAATCAGATGCGGCTGAAATCCGATCAGCGGCAGCATAGACAGCACTGCCTTATCAAAAAAGCAGAATTTTTCTATATCATTCCGAATATTACCATAGGGCAGGAAACAATCAAAATACTCCTCATTATCAATAAAATAATAGGTAATCCCGTCCATCTCATACTTCAAAACGCCGACATACTTGTAGGGCACATACGATCCGGTACCCATATAAAAATGTGTCACATACTCGAACTGATTCCGATACTGATCCGGAATGCAGGAGTAATTCGGGATCACCACGCGAACATCCCACTCCTCCTTATTAAACATTTTCGGAAGTGCGCCGCACACGTCGGCCAGTCCGCCGGTCTTGATAAACGGCACGCACTCCGATGCTGCAAACAGTATTCTTTTCATGACAATCCTCCTCGTATGATTTACTCATCCCAGTTGTGATATACCTGCTGCACATCGTCGTCCTCGTCCAGCAGATCCAGTATCCGGTTAATGTTATTGATATCCTGCTCATTGGTCAGCTCCACATAATTCTGCGGAAGCATGGTCACCTCAGCGCTCGCCATCGCAATACCGGCGTCCTCAAGCGCCTGTCTGACATCGCTGAAGGAATCCGGATCGGTGATCACCTCATAGCTGTCCTCCTCCTCGGCAAAGTCCTCCGCGCCTGCATCCAGCGCAGCCATCATCAGATCGTCAGCGTCCATCTCACAGTCTTCCTTGTCAATGATGATCTGACCCTTTTTATCGAACATAAATGATACGCAGCCCTGTGTACCGATACTGCCTTTTCCCTTGGTAAACGCGCTCCTGACGTTTGCCGCGGTACGGTTTTTATTATCCGTCAATGTGTCCACGATGATCGCCGTACCGCCCGGTCCGTATCCCTCATAGGTAGCGGAAACATAATTGACGGAATTGGAATCACCGGCTGCTTTTTTAATGCCGCGCTCAATGGTGTCGTTCGGCATGTTGTTCGCCTTCGCCTTGGCAATGGCATCGCGCAGCCTGCTGTTGTTCGCCGGATCAGCTCCGCCCTCCTTCACCGCCACCGCAATCTCACGGCCGATGATCGTAAACACTTTTCCTTTTGCCGCATCATTTCTCTCTTTTTTGTGCTTGATATTCGCAAACTTGGAATGTCCTGACATGTTTGTCCTCCTATATTCTTCGTAACCGTTCAGCAACTCACAGTTATATTTCTTATGTTTCTTCCTGCATCGTCATTTTCTTTTTGACATGTACGCTCTCGATCATTCTGTCCCTGACAGAAAGGATCTCGAACCGATAACCGAATCCGGATATACTGAATGTCTCTCCGTCCGACGGAATCCGGTCGATTCTTGAAATGATATATCCGTTCAGGGTATCAAAATCCTCCAGGCTCTCCTCATCCTCAATATCCAGAGTCTCAAATACCTCTTCCAGATCAGCCATACCGCTGATCAGGAAAGAGCCGTCCTTCTGCGCCTGAATATCTCTCTCCTCACGGTCATGCTCGTCGAAAATATTCCCCACAATCTCCTCGAGGATATCCTCCATCGAGATCAGACCGGAAACCTGGCCGTACTCATCCACCACGATCACCATGTGAGATTTTGCGGACTGCATATTTCGAAATAAAATGTCTATATTTCTTTTCTCGGGGACAAAAGGGACAGGCAGCACCAGATCCGGGATATCGGCCAGAGAGGTATCCATCACGTCCTGCCTGAGTACATAACTTAAAACATCCTTGATATGTATAACACCGATGATATTGTCCTGATCATCGCGGTATACGGGATAACGGGAAAATCCCTTCTCCGTGATAAATATGAGAAAATCCCGGAATGTCATCTTCGCGCTGACCGAAACAATATGCTTTCGGTGCGTCATGATATCCTGAGCCTCCGTCTCATCCAGAGCGAAGATATTTTTGATCATCTCCGCCTCGCTCTCTTTAAAGAGACCCTGCTCATGCCCCTCATCCATCATGGATTTGATCTCGTTCTGGATCTCTTCCTCCTGGACTGCTGTTTTTTCTTTCTTTAAGAACCGCATAAGACCCTTTCCTTTATGGGATAAGGGAATACTGCCGTCATCCATCTGTATCTGTTCTCCTCCTGAATCATGAAAGCGATGTAGCACATCAATCATTTTCTGAAACCTGTACGAAATAAGAATGTGCGCGTACACCGGAATTATAACGCATTTCATCATAGCATTTTCATTACAAATAGTCAAGAAGCGGGAACTGAAAATGCGGGAACTGACATACTATGTATCCAGTTCCAGACTGATCGCCAATGCCCGGTTTACCCTTCTCATGATTTCTCCGTCAAGATGACAGATTTTTTCCTTCAGACGCATTTTATCAATCGTTCGCAGCTGCTCCAGCAATATCACGGAATCCTTCACCATATGGTATCTGGCAGCCTCCAGCTCGATATGAGTCGGCAGCTTCGCCTTGTTCATCCTCGAAGTAATTGCAGCGCAGATGACAGTCGGACTGTGACGGTTCCCGACATCATTCTGAATAATGAGCACGGGGCGTACACCGCCCTGCTCCGAGCCGACCACCGGGCGCAAATCTGCGTAATAGATATCTCCTCTGCGAATCACCATCATACACTCTCCAAATTCAGGATTCGGAAGCCTTCCCTCATCTGTGGCCGCTTCCGTTTTCATTATTCCCTCTTTTTTCAAGTATATTCGCTGCAGCCTTCAAATCTGTTTATGACTGTTTTTCGCCCGCACAACCACACGGATGATCTGTCTGAAACTGCTTTGCCGCTCCGGAATCACGAATAAAAACAGGTATGTTCGGAAAACACCTCTCCATGCCGGATATATACCCGCGGAATCCTCTTTCCCAGATCACAGGCAAACTCGTAATTAAACCGTCCTGAAAGATCGCCGATCTGTTCCATGGTAATCTCTTCCTCTCCGCTTTGTCCGACCAGAATCACCTCATCTCCGGAAAGCACCCCGTCAACCTCCGTGACGTCAACCATAAACTGATCCATGCAGACCCTGCCGCAGATCGGAGCCCGCTTCCCATGAATCAGAACAAATCCGCGATTGGACAATGCTCTGGGGTATCCGTCTCCGTAACCGACCGGAATCGTCGCAATCCTGCGTGTGCCCTGTACCGTATAAGTACCGCCGTAGCCAACTGTCCGCCCTTCTGACAGTGTCTTGACATGCACAACATGGCTTTTCAGAGTCAGAAGCGGTTTCAGATCAATGCGTTCCTTTTTTACCGCATCCGACGGCCAGAGACCGTAAAGAATGATTCCCGCCCGCACCATGTCAAGGTTATACTCCGGCAGGTCAATCATGCCGGCACTGTTCGAGACATGATGAACCGGTATCTCCATCCCCCGATTCTTCAGCTGTTCTACCATACAAGTGTATCGGCGCATCTGTTCCCGTGAAAAAGATTTGTCCATCTCATCCGCTCTGGCAAAATGGGTAAAAATTCCCTCGACCCGGATATGCGGCAGATCGGCAATCCGCATGATTTCTTCTACAGATTCAGGCGTACACTGAAATCCGATCCGGCTCATGCCCGTATCCAGCTTGATATGCACATGTACCGTTTTATTTTTTTCCGCGGCCGCCCCGGAAAGCTCCTGAGCCATGGAGAAAGAAAACACGGTCGGACGAATATCCAGATCGATCATGGCATCCAGATCGTCGTCAAACACATATCCGAGTATGAGAATCGGTTTTTTCAGCTGAGAGCGGCGAAGAACCTCCGCCTCCTCCACGGTTGCCACCGCATAGCCCCAGATTTCATTTCTCTCCTCCATCATCCGAGCCAGAGCAACCGCTCCATGACCGTAACCATCCGTTTTTATCACAGCGCATACCTTCGTCTCCGGGGAAATGATACGCCGTATTTCATTTAAATTATGTTCAAAATGATCGAGATCGATCTGCGCGCATATCCTGCGGTATTGCTTCATATAAACGCTCCTGTCTGTTCATCCGCCGCAACATTTAAGCGCAGCAGAATTATTTACAGAAAATATATCCTGTCTTTTACTATGAAAGTGTCGTGAATAGACAGTCAGATGGACATGCTTGCATGGCCAGATGGCTGGATATTCGACGACCAAGACGGTA
>JAJQEU010000078.1:0-3238 GCA_021201535.1 Clostridiales bacterium
ACCTTATATAAAAAAAAAAATAAAATATATAGTAAACGACATAAGTGGTTACATATATTAACTGGTACATGTCCGAGAAAAAACGCCGCTCCGGGCGGATCCTGATGGTGGGCATTGGCTATGATAAAAAGAACAAAGATCACCATTGTAAGGTGGAAGTTGTTTGAACTTTCATAGAGGTGGAATAAATCATAATTGAGCGAACAAGGGAAAAACACATGGCAGAAGATATGAGAGACCTGCCTGCTCAAAAAGAAAAAATTGCGCGGTTCTGAATAAATATATTTACTTTAAAAATAAAACGTTGTATAATAACTCGCGGATGGTATTCTGAAAAGAAACTGTACCGCGAGTTATCTTTTTTATTTTGAAACGGAGCTTATATTGCAGCGTATGCGTCCGAAACGGACGACCGGACACATGAACGGCAAATGAGACTTCACGATCCCGCCGGGAAGGATGACAGGGGCGGCCGGTTTTACGACAGACTGGAAATGTCGGAGACGGCTGCGGCAGGTTCACCGAAATGGAGGGATGCTTATGAACATTGGATTTATCGGCGCAGGGAAAGTGGGTTTCTCGATGGGGAAATATCTGACCGGGCGCGGCAAGTGCGTGACGGGCTATTACAGCCGCAGTCCGCAGTCATCACTGGAGGCAGCAGCGTTTACACAGACCAGACAGTATACGGATATTGAGAGTCTGGTCCGGGATAGTGACATGATCTTCCTGACCGTATCGGACGGAGCGATCTCTTCGGTATGGGAACAGGTAAAATTGCTTCCGATTCAAAATAAAATGATTCTGCATTGCAGCGGTTCTTTAAGTTCCGCGATCTTTTCTGATATCGGGCGCACTCGCGCCTGTGGTTATTCCATCCATCCGCTTTTGGCAGTCAACGACAGATATACTTCCTGGGAGAAGCTGGGGACCGCATTTTTTACCCTGGAGGGAGATGACAGATACCTGTGTTTCCTGAAGGAAATGTTCGAACAGTTCGGAAACACGGTAGAGGTGATTTCGGCGGAGAATAAGATCCGCTATCACGCGGCGGCGGCCGTGGCCAGCAATCTCTATGTCGGTCTGGTCGATCTGAGCGAGGATCTGCTCTGCAGCTGCGGTTTTTCGAGTGAAAATGCGCATGCCGCGTTAGCGCCGCTGATTCTCGGCAACGCGCAGAATATCGCTGACGCGGGCGTGGTCCGTGCGCTGACCGGACCGATTGAGCGCAATGACGCAGCTACAGTATCTGCCCATCTGTCCGCATTGTCCGGTGAGGCAAAGGAAATATATCGTCTGCTGTCGAAACAGGTTGTCAAAGTGGCACAGGAAAAACACCCGGAACGGGATTTTGACAAGTTGGAAGGGGTATTAACATCATGAAAAAGACAATAGCAACCCTAAAGAAAATGAAAGAGGAGCACGACAGGATCACGATGCTGACCTGTTATGATTATTCCACGGCGAAGCTGATGGATGCGGCTGGGATCGATGTCCTGCTGATCGGAGATTCACTCGGCAACACCATTCTGGGATATGAGGATACACTTCCGGTCACCATGGAGGACATGATCCACCACACCGCGGCCGTGGCGCGCGGGACAAAGGAGGCGCTGGTGATCGCCGATATGCCGTTCATGTCCTATCAGACGTCCGTGTATGACGCGGTCGTCAATGCCGGCCGGCTGATCAAGGAGGGACACGCGAACGTGGTGAAGCTGGAGGGCGGCGCCCGGGTCTGCGAGCAGATCAGAGCGATCGTCAGCACGGATATCCCGGTATGCGCGCATATTGGCCTGACGCCGCAGTCCGTCAACGCGTTCGGCGGTTTTAAGGTGCAGGGAAAGAGTGAGGAAGCGGCTCGGATGCTGATCGAGGATGCCAGAAAGGTGGAGGCGGCCGGCGCGTGCATGGTCGTGCTCGAGGGAATTCCGGCGAAGTTGGCGGCTATTATCACGAGGTCGATTGATATTCCGACGATCGGGATTGGAGCGGGAGCCGACTGCGACGGACAGGTGCTTGTCTATCAGGATATGCTCGGGATGTTTACCGATTATGTGCCGAAATTCGTGAAACAGTTCGCGAATGTGGGCGAGGTCATGACCGGCGCGTTCACGGATTATATGAAGGAAGTGAAGACGGGAACATTCCCGGCGGCAGAGCACACTTACAAGATTGCGGATGAGATTATAGAGAAGATACAATGAGAACAGCTTGCTGCGGATAAGTGAGACATAAGTGAGATAGGGAATCTTTGATTTCCGTCATCGAACTTATACAACGTAGGAAATCTCTGATTTCTGTAATCGAACTTATGCAGTGCTGCCATCGACTTTCATGAATACAGGCATTATGAACAGACAGAGTCGTGTTCAGATAGAAATTGAGGAGAAAACAAAATGGAGATTTTAAAAACAATACAGGCTGTCAGAGAAAACGTGAAGGATTGGAAAAAGGCAGGCTTAACGGTCGGCTTTGTGCCGACGATGGGGTATCTGCATGAAGGACACGGCAGCCTGATTCAGCGTGCGCGTGAGGAAAATGACAGAGTTGTTGTAAGTATTTTTGTGAACCCGATGCAGTTCGGACCGAGCGAGGATCTGGCGAGCTACCCGCGGGATCTGGAGAAGGACAGCGCTTACTGTGAGAGCCTGGGTGCGGATCTGATTTTCAATCCGGAGCCGGGGGAGATGTACACGGATCGGTTTTGCTCTTATGTAGATATGTCGGTGCTGACGGAAGAACTTTGCGGCTTGAGCCGTCCGGTGCATTTTCGCGGTGTCTGCACGGTGCTGACGAAGTTATTTAATATCGTGCAGCCGGATCGCGCGTATTTCGGTCAGAAAGACGCCCAGCAGCTGGCGATCGTAAAGCACATGGTTGAGGATCTGAATATGGATCTGGAGATCATCGGCTGCCCGATTATCCGTGAGGAGGACGGTCTGGCAAAAAGCTCCAGGAATACATATCTGTCTGCGGATGAACGAAAGGCAGCGCTGATTTTAAGCAAAACCATCCGTCTGGGTGAAAAAATGGTTGCGGACGGTGAGACAGATGCGGTAAAATTAGTGAAAGCGATGAAGGCAAATATCGAGACGGAGCCGATGGCGCGGATCGATTATGTCAAAGCCGTGGACGGCCTGACCATGCAGCAGGTGACAGAGGTGAAACCACCCCTGCTCGTAGCCATGGCTGTTTACATTGGGAAAACTAGGTTAATTGATAACTTTAGCGTTGA
>JAJQEU010000078.1:3338-11659 GCA_021201535.1 Clostridiales bacterium
AAATGCTGTGGAGTAGCCGTGCAGATGTGCATGCCTGCATGCACAGATGTACGGATATTGCACAGCTTGACGGAAATGAGCAAGAAGGGCGACAGCCCGGATTGCGAATTGCCGTCGTTTGCAGCGTGCCCTGCACGCTGCAAACATTTTCAACATAGAAAAATGCTGTGGAGTAGCCGTGCAGATGTGCATGCCTGCATGCACAGATGTACGGAAATGAGCAAGGAGACATTATGAACATTACCATGCTGAAAGGAAAGATACACCGCGCGACGGTGACGCAGGCCGCGCTGGATTACGTGGGCAGCATCACCATCGATGAGGATCTGATGGACGCGGCCGGCATTCTGGAATATGAGAAGGTTCAGGTTGTGGACATTAACAATGGCAATCGCCTTGATACTTATACCATCGCCGGGGAGCGCGGGAGCGGCGTGATCTGTCTGAACGGTGCGGCTGCGAGGTGCTGCAGTGTGAGAGACAAGATCATTATCATGTCCTATGCGGATATGACGCCTGAGGAGGCAAAGACGCATCGGCCTTCGGTTGTTTTTGTGGATGATGTAAACAGAATCTGCCGGGTGAGTTCTTATGAGAAGCACGGACAATTATTTGATCAGGCTAAAGAATCTGTATAACAGTTCAGGACAGTACTTCGCGCTTGCTGTGAAGTACGTATGATAACGTAAATCACACAAGGAAAAGTCCCGTCGCGCAGCAATTTTAAATGGACTTTTCCTCGTAACTGTGAAGGTACTGAACAGTTACGAACCGGCTGAGTAAAGCGCACAGGAGATTATTATGTTACAGGGAAAGACCATTGTTCTTGGTGTAACCGGCAGCATTGCCGCTTACAAGATCGCCAATCTGACCAGCATGCTGGTAAAACAGCATGCGGACGTACATGTCATCATGACGCCGAATGCAACGAATTTCATTCATCCGACCGCGTTTGAAACATTGACGAATCACAAGTGTCTCGTGGATACCTTCGACCGAAATTTTCAGTTCCACGTGGCGCATGTGAATCTGGCGGCGCAGGCGGATCTGATGCTCATCGCTCCGGCTTCCGCCGATGTAATCGGGAAGCTCGCGGGAGGCATTGCGGATGATATGCTGACGACGACAGCCATGGCCTGTAAAGCGCCGATGCTTATCGCCCCGGCGATGAACACAAACATGTACGAGAATCCGGTTCTGCAGGACAATCTGAAAAAACTGAAATCCTACGGAAAGGAGATCATCGAACCCGCCAGCGGTATGCTCGCCTGCCGTGATGTCGGCAAAGGGAAGATGCCGGAGCCTGAGGTTTTATTTGCTCATATCATGCGCACTGCAGCGAGGGAAAAGGATCTGACGGGAAAAAAGATCCTGGTTACGGCGGGACCGACGCGCGAGGCCATTGATCCGGTGCGCTATATTTCGAATCATTCTACCGGGAAAATGGGATATGCCATTGCGGAAAACGCCATGCTGCGCGGTGCGGATGTGACGCTTGTTACCGGTCCCTGTTCCATCGAACCGCCCATGTTTGTGGACGTGTGCCCGGTGATTTCCGCTCAGGATATGTATGAGGCGGTCATGGATCACCGGGAGAATGTGGATATTGTCATAATGACGGCTGCTGTGGCGGATTATAAACCGGCAGTCGTCAGTGATGAGAAAATTAAAAAGAAGGAAAACGACTTAAGTATACCGCTGACCCGCACAAAGGATATTCTGAAGGCTTTGGGCGATATCAAGAGAGAGGGAAAGTTTCTCTGCGGATTTTCCATGGAAACACAGAATATGCTGGAAAATTCCAGAAGGAAAATACAGGAAAAGAATCTGGATATGATCGTAGCCAATAATCTGAAGACAGAGGGCGCCGGGTTCGGAACCGACACCAATGTAATTACGATCATCACGCCGGAGTCGGAGCGGGAACTGCCGCTGATGAGCAAGAAAGAGGCGGCGGACTGTATTCTGGATGAAATAATAAAACTGATATAGAAGTTCAAACAAAAAAAGGATCTGAAAAGTAATGATGTGAAAACCCGGCGCCGCACAGGACGCCGGGTTTTTCAGGAGAATACTGTTTAGAAGCAGCCGCAGCCGTTTCCGTTGTTGCCGCAGCAGCAGAGCAGCAGGCAGATCCAGATCAGACTGTCACAGCAGCTGTCGCCGTTGCCGCCAAAGCAGGAACCGTTATTGTTCCCGAACAGGATCAGCAGCAGGATGATCCAGATGATGGAATTGCAGCCTCCGTTTTCTGTACCGCATCCGCAGTTCGTAGCAGCTAAATCACTCATGTCATGAGCCTCCAATTTGTATTTACAGTTCATACTATGAGACGGGCCGGTCCATGTTTCCAAATTCCTTGACAAAAAAACACGGGAGAGAGTATTATGTATACGTCTGGTTGTAAGGATTGCTGTGTTTATGCAGGAGCGGCGCGGAAACTGGCGATACAGAATGAATGATCCGCATCAATGTCTGTGTATGAATATGGCAGGATGATTTGTATATGAAGAGAAAGTGAGGAATGTATCATGGATAAAATCAAAATGACGACTCCCATAGTTGAGATGGACGGGGATGAGATGACCCGGATTCTCTGGCAGTATATCAAGGATGAACTGCTGCTCCCTTTTGTGGATCTGAATACAGAGTATTATGACCTGGGACTGGTTCACCGGAACGAGACGGATGATCAGGTGACGATTGATTCCGCGAACGCGACAAAAAAATACGGCGTCGCCGTGAAGTGTGCGACGATCACGCCGAACGCGGCCCGGGTGAAGGAGTATGATTTAAAGGAGATGTACAAGAGCCCGAACGGCACGATCCGAGCCATCCTCGACGGCACGGTTTTTCGCGCGCCGATTCAGGTAAAGGGAATCGAGCCCTGTGTGAAGAACTGGAAGAAGCCGATCACGATCGCGCGTCATGCCTACGGTGATGTGTACAAATCCAGCGAGATGATCATTCCGGGTCCCGGAAAGGTGGAACTGGTCTATACGCCGGAGGACGGCGGGGAGTCCAGGGTGCTTGTGCATGAGTTTCAGAGTGCCGGTGTGGTGCAGGGACAGCATAATCTGAATCCTTCGATCGAGAGCTTTGCACGCAGCTGCTTTAATTACGCACTGGATACGAAGCAGGATCTCTGGTTTGCGACAAAGGATACGATCTCCAAAAAATACGATCACACATTTAAGGATATCTTTGAGGAGATTTTTGAGGCGGATTATGCCGATCGGTTCAGAGAAGCAGGCATTACATATTTCTACACGCTGATCGACGACGCTGTGGCGCGCGTGATGAAAGCGGAGGGCGGCTTTATCTGGGCCTGCAAGAATTATGACGGCGATGTGATGAGCGATATGATCTCGTCCGCCTGCGGTTCCCTTGCCATGATGACATCCGTGCTCGTATCTCCCTCCGGCGTGTATGAGTATGAGGCGGCGCACGGGACAGTGATGCGGCACTATTATAAGCACCTTGCGGGCGAGGAGACTTCCACGAATTCGGTGGCGACTATTTTCGCGTGGACCGGTGCACTGCGCAAGCGCGGCGAACTGGACGGCCTGACCGACCTGACCGCATTTGCGGACAATCTTGAAAAGGCCTGCATTGATACAATTGAGTCCGGAAAGATGACAAAGGATCTGGCGCTGATCACGGAGATGGAGAACCCGACCGTGCTGAACAGCCTGGACTTTATCCGTGCGGTGCGCGAGACCCTGGAAGGTATGTATGCATAGTGCGTTATATATAAGGATGGATATGCCGTTCTGTATCCGGTGAATGATGCAGGAAGATTCAGATAAAATACAGGAGACATACTATGATCTTAGCATGTCAGAATATTACGAAATCCTTCGGAGAGGAGCCTGTTTTGTCGCAGGTTTCTTTCCATGTGGAGGAAAATGAAAAAGTGGCTGTAGTCGGTATCAACGGCGCAGGGAAATCCACGCTTCTTAAAATCATCATGAATGAACTGGAACCGGATGAGGGGACGGTGACGCTCGCGAAGGACGCCGACATCGGTTATCTGGCGCAGCATCAGGAGATGCAGGGGACGAAAAGCATTTACGAGGAGGTGCTGGAGGCGAAACGCGACCTCATCGAGATGGAGATGAGGATCCGTACCATGGAGGAGCGGATGCAGTCTCTGACCGGTGCGGAAGTGGAACCCTTTATGGACAGTTATCACCGCCTGCTTCATGAATACGACGCGCAGGGCGGCTATTCCTGTGTGAGTGAGGTGACCGGCGTTTTAAAGGGACTCGGCTTTTCGGAACGGGAGTTTGACAAACCGTGCGGAGCGCTCTCGGGAGGACAGAAGACCCGCGTTTCCCTGGCTCGTCTTCTGGTCACGCATCCGGATATTATCCTTCTGGATGAGCCGACAAACCATCTGGATATCGAATCTATCCGCTGGCTGGAGACCTTTCTGATGAATTATAAGGGCGATGTGATCGTGGTGGCGCATGATCGATATTTTCTGGACCGTGTCGTGACGAAGGTGGTGGAGATAAGTCTGCACAGATCGGCAGTCTATGAGGGAAATTATTCGTTTTATGCGGCGCAGGCGTCAAAAATCCGCGAGGAGCGGATGAAAGCTTATGAGAACCAGCAACGTGAGATCCGCCGTCAGGAGGAAGTGATTGAAAAACTGAAATCCTTCAACCGGGAAAAGTCGATCCGGCGTGCTGAGAGCAGAGAAAAACAGCTCGCGAAGATTGAGATATTGGAAAAACCGGCGGAAGAACACTCCGGGATGAATATGGCTCTGACGCCGTCCGTGATCAGCGGCAAAGATGTCCTTTCCGTCGAAGGACTGTCCAAGGCTTTTGGAGAAAAGGTGTTGTTTCATGATATTTCTTTTGAAATCCGGCGAGGAGAGCGCCTTGCCCTGATTGGACAGAACGGCACGGGAAAAACGACGATTCTTAAGATTTTAAATCAGGTGCTTGAGGCAGATGACGGAAGTTTTCGTCTCGGGACCAATGTAAAGATCGGTTATTACGATCAGGAGCAGCAGGAGCTTCATATGGAGAAGACGCTGTTTGAGGAGATTTCAGACGAACATCCGGATCTGAACAATACAAGGATCCGGAACGTTCTGGCTGCTTTTCTGTTTACGGAGGATGATGTTTTTAAAAAGGTTTCAGATCTGAGCGGCGGTGAGCGGGGGCGGCTTTCCCTCGCAAAGCTGATGCTGTCGGAAGCAAATTTTCTGATTCTGGATGAGCCGACGAACCATCTGGACATCGCGTCGAAGGAGATCCTGGAGGATGCGCTGAACCGCTATGAGGGAACCGTATTGTTTGTGTCTCATGACCGGTATTTTATTAATAAGACAGCGACGCGGATTCTGAACCTGACTGCCGGCTGTATGATCAATTATATCGGGAACTATGATTATTATCTGGAAAAACGCGAAGCGGCGGAGCGCGCGTATCTTCCGGATACTCCGGCCGGGACAGCGGTGAGTGAAGCCATTCCGGAAGAATCCGCCGCAAAGACGGACTGGAAGGCGAAAAAGGAGGAACAGGCGAGACAGAGAAAACGGCAGAATCAGATCAGCCGCCTGGAGGATGAGATCGCGGATCTGGAGGAACGGCTGTCGCAGATTGATGATGAGTTTTCGAGGCCGGAGATCGCGACAGATTCCGTTCGGCTGGGAGAACTGCACGCGGAGCAGATGGAACTGACGCAAAAACTGGAGCAGCTTTACGTAAACTGGGAGGAGTTGTCTGAACAGGAATGAAGATGTAATATAACCAAATTTTTGAAAAAAGAGTGAATAAATTGATAAATATTTGACAAGGCGGATTTGAGCGTTTATAATGTTCGTATATAGAATACAGAGCAGTGAATAAGAACTGCACCATATACTCGAAATAAATTCGAAAGTACGTAGAATACAAAGGAGGGGACAGGGGCTTGCAAAAAGAGATTTCACAGGCAGTGATTCGCCGGATGCCGCGGTATTACCGGTATCTGAGAGAATTGCTGGATGAAGGGATTGACCGTATTTCCTCGAATGAGTTGAGCGTCAGAATGAAGGTGACAGCCTCCCAGATCCGTCAGGACCTGAATAATTTCGGCGGCTTCGGCCAGCAGGGATACGGTTACAATGTACAATATCTGTATGACGAGATCGGGAAGATACTGGGACTGGACTGTCAGCATAATATCATTGTCATCGGAACCGGCAACATGGGTCAGGCATTGGCAAAGTATGTCAATTTTGAAAAGCGCGGCTTTATTATGATCGGTCTTTTTGATGTGAATCCGGCGCTGATCGGTTCATCCATCCGCGGGATTCCGATTTTCAGTGTGGAGGAGCTACCGGCATTTGTAAGAGACCACAGGGTGGATATCGCCGTTCTGACCCTTCCGAAGAATCAGGCAGAACAGATTGCGAATCTGCTGGTAAAACTGGATATTCACGCGATCTGGAATTTCGCTCATCTGGATCTGAATCTGCCGGAAGATGTAGTGGTTGAGAATGTCCATCTATCTGACAGCCTGATGCAGTTGTCTTATAATATCGTAAAAAAGCGAATGGAGGAAGAATCGTCAGGAACTGCCGAAAAATAGCAGAAGCAGATTCTTACATAGCGAATCAGTTAAGAAAGTGACACAAAAGGGTTCCGTGCAACGGGGCTTTTTTGTCTCACAGGAAAGTTCAGTTTTATCGGAAACGATTTAAGCCTTTTCTATTATAACGGGAGAGATTTATGCGGTATATTTTGAGCAGTACACAGATGCAGCAGTGTGATGCCAATACGATGGAGGGATACGGAGTGCCGTCGGCGGTTCTGATGGAACGCGCCGCGCTGGCGGCTGTGGAAGAGATTGACAGCCGTTATCCGGACCATGACGCCCGCGTTCTTCTGGCCTGCGGCGTGGGAAATAATGGCGGGGATGGTCTGGCGATGGCGCGTCTTCTGAAACTAAAGGGATATACGGTGACGATCCTTTTCCCGGGAAAGGAAGAAAAATGCAGCGTGGAGGCGGCTTGTCAGCTCGGTATCGTGCGCAGATACGGGATTCCGATTCTCTCTCAGATGACGGGGGAGGACTATGACGTCCTGGTTGATGCGATATTCGGGATCGGCCTGTCCAGAGAAATTGGCGGGATATACAAAAATGTGATCGGGCAGCTGAATGAGCTGTCCGGCCTGAAGCTGGCGGTCGATATCCCGTCCGGCATCTCCGCTGACAGCGGCGCTGTGATGGGAGTGGCTTTTGAAGCTGACATAACCGTGACCTTCGGTTTTGCGAAGATCGGGCAGCTGCTTTATCCGGGCGCGCATTTTTGCGGGGAACTGGTTGTTAAAGATATCGGAATCGATGAATACAGTCTGTTTGACATACAGCCGGAGGTTCGGATTCCGGAAGCGGAGGATCTTGCCCTGCTGCCGGTGCGGCAGGCGGATTCAAACAAGGGAACCTACGGGAAGCTGCTGATCTTCGCCGGTTCTTACAATATGGCGGGAGCGGCTGCCTTTTCCGCGGGGGCGGCTTACCGGACGGGAGCGGGACTTGTGAAGGTTGTGACGGATGTATCAAACCGTGAAATCATACAGACGCTGGTGCCGGAAGCAATTCTCTCCACCTATGACATGAAAACAGATATGGAAGAGTTTATCGGGGAGCAGATCGGATGGGCGGACGCGGTGGTTCTGGGTCCCGGACTCGGGCGTTCCCGGCAGGCGGAAGAACTGGTCCGGTGTGTCCTTATGAAGACGGAGTCGCCGTGTCTTGTGGATGCGGACGGTCTGAATATTCTGTCTGCGCACAGGGACTGGATGGCAGATGTGAGGGCGGATCTCGTTCTGACTCCGCATCTGGGGGAGATGTCACGTCTCTCAGAGACATCAATCGATGAGATTAAAAATAATATATTATCGGTCGCACGGCAGTTTGCAGAGCACTATCAGGTAACGACTGTCTTAAAAGATGCCAGAACCGTCACAGCTTTGCCGGATGGGAGGGCGTTTATCAACACAACGGGAAATCACGGAATGGCGACGGCCGGTTCCGGCGATGTTCTGACCGGCATCATCGGCGCACTGCTCGGACAGAAGGTTCCGGCAGAAACGGCGGCGCCGCTCGGCGTGATGATTCACGGCATGGCGGGGGACGCGGCAGCAGAGAGGGTCGGGAAGACGTCGCTCATGGCGTCGGATCTGATGGACGGGATTCCGGCCGTATTTTTTGAAAATATAATTAGGTAAACTGACATGCCTGCTTCGCAGGCACCACCATATATGAAAGTCGATGACTCCGCTCTGCGAGCTCCCGTCATCGCCGCCGGTATTCGC
>JAJQEU010000037.1:0-4198 GCA_021201535.1 Clostridiales bacterium
CACATCCGAGAGCGAGAGTGATAGCGAGAGCGAATCCGAGAGCGAAAGCACCAGCACATCCGAGAGCGAGAGTGATAGCGAGAGCGAATCCGAGAGCGAAAGCACCAGCGAATCCGAGAGCGAGAGTGATAGCGAGAGCGAATCCGAGAGCGAAAGCACCAGCGAATCCGAGAGCGAGAGTGATAGTGAGAGCGCATATGGAAGTGCGAGTGACTCCGAGAGTGAGAGTACCAGCGCTTCCGAGAGCGAGAGTACATCCGAGAGTGACAGTGATTCCGAGAGCGAGAGTACCAGCGAATCCGAGAGCGAGAGTACGAGTACTTCTTCGAGCAGCAGTGCGGCGACTGCGACGACCGTTTCCAGCAGCACAACGACCACTTCCGGCAGCACCAGCCCTACGACCGGTGATATTGCCGGCCTGGCGCCGTACATCACCGGTGTGCTTGCGGGAACCGGCGGATCAGCGGGTGTGATTGGCCGCAGGATCAGGAACCGCAAATAATGACAGTTATCAGTTTAAATCGAAAGTAGACGATTGATTCAGCATGGAAAAGATATTTATTTGCGCAGCGGATAAATATCTTTTCTAATGTATAGTTGTATGGTGATGTTGTAAGCTTATGAAGTATCAGAGATTGCATGGGAAATTGCTGTATTCAGCGATTCTGCTTGTGGTATATATTCTGGGAAAAAACATTCCGATTCCGTGGGTCGGGGTGGCCGTGGACGACGCGGTTTCCGATGGCGCTGTCTCATCCCTGATGCAGTTTATCATCGGGAATTCAAGAGACCAGATTTCAGTGTTTGCGTTGGGACTGACGCCATGGATGACCGCGTCGATTATTATTCAGCTTTCGACTCTCTCGCAGAGAGGAGCGGGCAGCAGAGGTTCCTCCGCCGCCATCCAGAAAACGATCCGTTATCTGGCGCTGGTCTTTGCGGCTGCCTACGCATGGGTTCGCTCAGCGACCATGGATCTGGTTCCTTTTTACGGGGACAGTCTGGCGCTGTCGAGGCTGGCGGTGATTCTGACGATGATGGCCGGGTCCTTCGCGGTACTCTGGCTGGGAGAACAGAACTGCCTCAGGGGAATCGGCGGGCTGACGTTTATCATTCTCATTGATATCATCCGCAATTTTACCCGCATTTTCAGCAGTGCGATCTCTGACATCCGGGCAGCGGAGGAGGGCGCGGGGACACCGGCATCTTTTCTGCTGATCATGGTGATCGCCGTGGTGGGAATCATGGTGATGATTTTGTTTGAGAACAGTGAGATCCGTCTGCCGGTGCAGAGAGTGATGATCGACAGTGAGATGGAGGGGGACAATTATATCGCGATCAAGCTGAATCCGGCGGGTACCCAGCCGATGATGTATGTGATGGCGTTTTATCTGGTGCCGTACTATCTGTTTTATGTGCTGGCGATGCTTTTTCCGGAGAGTGCGCGCATTGGGTTTCTGTCTGAAAACATGACGATCAATCATCCCTTCGGCGCCGTGGTTTACCTAGCCATGTTTATTTTTATTACCATATCTCTGGCGTATGTGCAGATCAACCCGTCCGACCTGTCGGAGCAGATGCGGCAGAGGGGGGACTGTATCGTCGGGCTTGCCCCGGGGCGGGATACGGAGCGCTGTCTGAACCGGATCGTCCGCCGTCACGGGATCATGAGCGCGGTGGTGCAGAGCCTTTTCATCGGGATTCCCATGGTACTCTGCATTGTATGGAGCTCTGAATCCAATCTCTTTATGCTGCCCATGCTGCTCATGATCATCGCCGGCATCATGCAGAATATTTCGATTGAGATCAGAGTGGTCCACAGGCTGGATCATTATAACCCGGTTCTGTAATACCGGAGTACACGACAGTTGAGGACAGAATGTATATGGCGACGCAAGACAGAACCTATTGTTTTATCCCTTCCTGGTATTCGGAGCCGGAGGGATGGTGTACGCAGGCGCTTCCCTGGTATAAGCGGGGGATCCGCATGGAGTTTGATGATACAGTCAATCAGATCCGGCTGTTTCTGCGCGCGGGAGAGCCGGTTCGGATCCTGCTTCTGGGATCTATGCCGGAGCTTCGGATGTTTCTCCACAGGGAGGGGATATCCGGCGCTGAGATATGGTCTGTGTTTGACAGGATACAGGGCGTGCAGGGGCAGAACCCGGGCATTTTTTTCTTATCGTGATATTTCCTGGCCGACGGATCTGGAGTGGATGTACACGCCGTTTCTGGCGCTGGCTTATCGAGGGGGAGAGCTCTATGCGCGGGTCGAGTTCGGCGAGGGAGGTCATGTCATTTTCTTCGATCTCTGTTCGGGCGGAGAGATCAGACAGAGATATTATGTGGACGACAGAGGCTTTCTGTCCTATGCGGTTTTTTACGAGGGGGGACAGGCGGTTCACCGGGAGTATTTCAACCGGCGGATGCAGTGGCAGATACGAGAGGATGTCCGGACCGGCCTGATTCAAGTGAATCCAAAGGCGGAGTATCCGTTTGCGAGGCACAAATATCCACATATGGGTGCGCTGATCGAGGAGGTACTGTGGAATTATTTCAGAGAAACGGATCAGCAGAATGCGCTGATTCTCGCCTCCGACCCTCGTCACAATGAGATGGTCAGCCGGTGGAAGGGTAACCGGAAGCTGGTGCTGTCGTTCTTTGAACAGAGAAATGTCATGACACAGCAGCGACAGGAGGACTTCCGCGAGATACAAAAGGCAGATCTGGTCGTGGCGGATACGGAGTATGCGGCAGGCCTGCTGCAGGATCAGTATGGTGTTCTCGCCGGGAGGATTCTGGATATTTCACCTTATGACGCACGGATTTCCCTGGGGACGAGCGCAAGGATCCGGGAACTGAAGATCCTGTGTTATATGGGGAATATTGATTTTGAGGAGCGCCTGTTCTGGTATGACGCGCTTCTGCGCTATGCGGACCGGCACCGGCATGTAGTTCTCGTCCTCGGACTCGGACGGGAAGCACCGGTTGATGTGACGGTCAGCTCTGTGGCGGAAGAGCTGAGACAGGTGATCTACTGGGGAAATTATCGCAGCTGTGTGCTGTCGGAGGGGCGTGCGGTCGTCTCGGAAAACGAGGAGGAGGAAGACGCCGCAGCCAATGTGCTGATACAGGACTGCAAGACAGAGACGGAGATCATTGGCATTTTAAAGGATATCCGCGTCATTGCGGATGCGGACCCGAAGCCGGATCTCTATCTGCAGATCGCGGGGATGAGCGCCGGTGTCCCGCAGATCCTCCGGATGAAGAGCCAGTATGTGGAGCACAAAAAGAACGGCTGGATTCTGAGCACGAGGGATGAGTTCCCGGAGGCGTTGGATTATTTCCTGGAAGGTCTGGAGCACTGGAACGCGGCGCTGGTACACTCGGTGCAGAAGATCGCGGATTATACGAACGGCGAGATCGTCCGCAGATGGAAGCGCGTATTGTCGGAAACAGATAAAAAAACGGTTTGACGAAAAGGAGAGAGGCGGATGGAAGTACTACAGACGGGAAACGCGAGCTGGGCCGCGCGTTTTGAGATACCGGCGCAGATCCGCTGGACATTCCGGGATGTGTCGAAGGAGCGGCTTCCGGAGGATATCCTTCCCTTTTTTGACGCGGTGATCCTGGAGGGGAGGATCCCGGAGCCGGTCGCGGAGCAGATCCGAAGGCTGGCGAGGCCGTATACCTTTTTTTATACGGATGCTACCGTGCTGTCTGCTCCGGTGAGAAGACTGCTGGTCGACAAACGGGCCGGGCATCTGAAACAGGCGGACATACCGGATTTTCTGAAGATGCTGCCGCAGCAATATTATCATGAACAGGAGGGGTCGAAGCTGCCGGTACGGCAGCTGAAAGCGGTGCATCCGTTTGACCGGATTCTTTCGTACGACGGGAACCGGGCGGCTGTCTTTGACATGGATTTCGGGGACGAATACCGTCAGCTGATGTTTGCCGGATACAATATACCGGTCAACCTGCATGAGAACCGCGGAATTGAGATCTGGCCGGAGTTTTCGGTCGGGGATCAGGTCCGTATACAGTACCGCTTCCGGTTTTTCCTGCAGGGAAGTACCGATGAGGCGGTCTGGAGCGGGATCGTAGAGGGGGATACCTATCGCAAACCGCTGGTTCTGCGGACGGCACGAAAGGGTTATATGAGTGTGCAGATCTTCGTGAAGGGGAGAGGCCGTGC
>JAJQEU010000037.1:4298-11621 GCA_021201535.1 Clostridiales bacterium
CGGCACGAAAGGGTTATATGAGTGTGCAGATCTTCGTGAAGGGGAGAGGCCGTGCGGAGATCGGGCCGATCCACCACCGGAGTTCCCGGCTTGGCGCTGGACAGTTTCTGCCGGGCGGACAGCGGACGGCGGCTTCTGACCGGGGGGAAGTGATTCATTACTTTGACCCGGGCGACTGCCGGCCGCCGCTGATGGTGTATTTCTCCGGTTATCGGACGGCGGAGGGCTTTGAGGGAAATATGATGATGCGATCCTTCGGCACGCCGTTTCTGCTGCTGGCGGATCCGAGACTGGAGGGCGGGGCTTTCTACCTCGGTGAGAAGGATTATGAGGAGAGGCTTGCCGCCATCATCGACAGCACTCTGGAGACACTGGGATTCTCGCCGGATCAGATGGTCATGTCCGGGCTTTCCATGGGCGCCTTCGGCGCGCTGTATTACAGCTGCCGGTTCCATCCGCACGCGGTTGTGCTGGGAAAGCCGCTGATCAACCTGGGCCATGTGGCGGCGAATGAGAGACGGCTGCGTCCCGGCGGGTTTCCGACTTCGCTGGATGTACTTCGTATGGCGGAGGGCGGTCTGGAGCCGGAGCATGTGCAGCGGCTGAACGACAGGATCTGGAGACGGTTTGACACGGCGGATTTCCGGGATACTGTGTTTGCCGTCGCTTATATGAAGCAGGACGACTATGACGGCAGCGCTTATGAGGATATGCTGCGGCATCTGGAAGGCAGACAGATCACGGTGGTCGGAAAGGGGCTTGACGGGCGTCACAATGACAATACGTCCGGGATTGTATCCTGGTTTATGAGCCAGCTGACTCGTATCCTGCGTCAGGATTTTAAGCGGGAGGTTACAAAGAATGGGTGATCATGCGTTATACCTCATTTACTGGGAGAGCCCTTCCGCGAAGGCGTATCTCTACGGGACGCAGCTGGACTATCTGCCGGACCGGAGCGTGCGCTTTTGCAACCGGATGATGCCGTCCGGCTATCCGATTCAGGAGTGGACGTCCTTCTGCGACTTTCAGAGGGACCGGCATGAGCCGCAGCTCCCGATCCTGGCGGAAGGCTGCCGATACCGGTACCGGGCCTGTTTTCGCGAGTACCCGCGCGGTACGGTGCTGCTTCGGTTTGATTTTTATGACCAGCAGGATGTGCTTCTGGATACAGTGGTGACGGAAAAGAAACACGGCGTTTTCACGGCGCCGGATCGGACGTTCCGCTATACCCTGCAGCTGGTACAGGGCGGTTCGGAGGCCGTTCTTTTCCGGTATATTGAGCTGTTTCCGGAACAGGCCGGGATATATTACAGGATTCTGCGGAAGGATCCGAAGGCGGGAGAACTGAACATTCTCATACCGGAGCCCGGAAAGCGGATGATCACAGCGCCGGACGAGGAGCAGTATCGCCATCTGCAGAATGTCACTGCTTTTTCGCCGGGCATCTGTGAGACGATGACAGCCGGTAAGAGTTCTTTCCTGCGGCGGCTCTCAGGCAGATACGCGCGGGTGATTCTGCGGCCGGAGGGAAAGCGTTCCCTGGCGGCGGCGCGGGAACTGCTGGCGCAGATTCCCAATGGTCAGATCAGAAGATGGACAGATTGAAATGAACAGTTTATGGAATGAGATAAAGCTGGTACAATTAAAGAAGATCCTGAACCGGATCAACCGTCTGGCGCCGGAGATGAAGCGGATGACGGACAGTCAGCTCCAGAGCCAGACCGGGCGGCTCCGGATCCAGCTTGAGAGGGGTAAGTCTGAGGATGATATCATGCCCGCCGCCTTCGCGTCGATGCGGGAAGCGATGCGGCGCGTGCTCGGGATTTATCTGTTCGATGTGCAGATCCTCGGAGCCATTGCGCTTTATCAGGGGAAAATCGCCGAGATGAAGACGGGGGAAGGCAAGACGTTTACGGCGGTGCTTCCCATCTACATGAACGCGCTGACCGGCAGGAGTACGATCCTTGTCACGACCAATGAGTATCTGGCGGTCCGGGACGGGAAGCTTCTGGGACCGCTGTATGAATGGATGGGCATCCGTTTTTCCGCCGGTGTGCCGGAGGAGCCGGGAACAGAGCTCACGAACGATGATAAGCGGGCGATTTACGCGTCGGACGTTGTGTATACGACCAACGGAGCGTTGGGGTTTGATTACCTGATCGAGCATCTGTGCGTTTACGCGGAGGACCGGTATCTGAGACCGTTTGATTATGTGGTGATCGACGAGGCGGACTCGGTTCTTCTGGACGCGGCCCAGACGCCGCTGATCGTTTCCGGAGCGCCCAAGGTGCAGTCCAATCTGTATGACAGCGCGGATTATTTCGTGCGCACGCTGACCGCGGAGGATTATGACACGGAGGAGAAGGACGCCTGGCTGACGGATTCCGGTGTGGAAAAGGCGCAGCGGTTTTTCGGGATTCCGGATCTGTATGACGGAGCGCATTATGAGTTTGTCCGCCATATCATGCTTGCCCTGCGCGCGCATTTTATTTTCCAGAAGGACAGGCAGTATGTCGTTGCGGATGATGAGGTAAAGCTGCTGGACGCGAACACGGGAAGAATCCTGGAGAAGACGAGGCTGCAGGCGGGGATGCACCAGGCGCTGGAGGCGAAGGAGGGGGTTTCTCACACGAATGTACACCGTGCCATGGCGTTTGTTACGTTTCAGGATTTCTTTCGCATGTTCCCCCGGGTCGCGGGGATGACCGGAACGGCGGCCGGCAACACGTCCGAGTTCATGGAGATCTATGGTCTGGATGTGATCCGGATACCGACAGACAAACCGGTGATTCGGAGAGATCTGAAGGAAGAGTGCTTTACAACTCTGCGCGCCGAGCTGAGCGCGGCGCTGGACTGGGTGACGCAGCTTCACCGGGCCGGACAGCCGGTTCTGATTGTGGCGGAATCAATCGGGATGACGCAGATCATCTCGGAATTGCTGCTTGAGATGGAGATTCCTCACAATGTCCTAAACGCGCACAGTATCGCGAAGGAGGCGGAGGTCATTGCGGAGGCGGGCAGAGTCCGCGCGGTGACGGTCGCGACGTCCGTGGCCGGCAGAGGCACGGATATCAAGCTCGGAGAGGGAGCGGCGCAGCTGGGCGGGCTGGCTGTGGTCGGCATCGGAAAGATGGAAAACCGCAGGCTGGAGCTCCAGGCGAGAGGCCGTTCCGGACGGCAGGGAGATCCGGGCGTCAGCCGGTTTTTCGTGTCGCTGGAGGACCGTGTGGTGGCGGATTACGGAAGGGAGCGTTTGCAGAAGCATACCCGGCAGGACAGAAAAATCCGTTCGATATGGCTGAAACACGGGATTTCCCATGCGCAGAGGATCAGCGAGGACCGGGAGCGCGACGCGCGCAGGAGCACGCTGATGTACGGAGAGAGTATCCGTCTGCAGAGGGAGAACGTTTACAGGGAGCGGATCCGGATTCAGAATATCGGTCTGTATAATTTCAATTATTATATATTGATGGAGGAGGAGATCGTGGATGATTTTCTGGACCGCACGGAGGATGCGCTGACGGTGCAGAAGGTGGCCCGGTTTATTCTGGATAATATCACCTATCAGCTGGAGCGGTTTCCGGATGAGAAGGACGTGAAGACCAGGGAGCGGGCGAAAGCGTATATTATGGATATCGCGAAAAAGAAGCTGGCAGAGAAGCTGGCTCAGCTTGACAGCGAGACATACCGTGACAAATATTTTCAGGTGATGATGATCAAGGCGGTCGATGAGTCCTGGATCGAGGAGGTGGATTACCTGCAGCAGCTGAAAGCGGTCATGGAGGGAAGACGGTTTACTCAGAGAAACATGACCTTTGACTATCATCTGGAGGCGTACCGCTCTTATGAGCGGATGCGGATGTGGGTCAGAAGACGGATGCTTAAGAATATTTTCCTCGGAGAAATCAGCGATGAGCAGGAGGGAGAGCTGCGGATTACGCTGCCGTAATATATGAGATGATGGCCGGAGGATGAGAGAGATGACAGTATACAGTATCAACAGAGGAATCGGATGGGCAAGCAGCGGCGTGGAGTATGCGCAGGCCTACCGTGCGAAGCTGCTCCGGGCAGCCGGTTTTTCTGCCAGGTTTATCTTTACAGATATGTTCCGCATGGAGAATATCGAGCATCTGACAAAAAATATCGGCTTTGAGGATGAGGAGATCATCTGGCTGTATTCCTTTTTTACGGACTTTCACATTGCCCCGACGACGTATTCGAGGCAGGAGCTGGAGTCATCCTTTCCGGAGCGGCCGGTTGCCGTGATCAGGGAGAAGGAGGAGATCCGGTATGATTTCCCCGGCGGGGAGGTCTACGCCAGAGCCTATTGCCGGAAGGGATATCCGGATATTGTGCAGCGTGTCGAATACGTGTCCCGCGGGAAACTCATCCGCAAGGATTACTTTACCTACGGGCGTCTGTTCTCGGAATACTATGCGCCGGTGAAGAAACGGGCGCATGTGTATCTGCGGCGTTTTTTCAACGAGGACGGGTCGGAGGCGTGGACGGAATCCATGGATGAGAAGTCGATCGTTTTCCGTGTGGGGAGCCGGATGTTTTACTCAAAACAGAAGCTGATCGCCTACATGCTGGAGTGTCTGAACCCCGGAGCGGATGATGTGCTGCTTCTGGACCGCGCGACAGAGATCGGACCGGCGGCTCTCATGAACCACGGCAGGGCAAAAATCGGGACGATCATTCACGCGGAGCATTATAATCATACATTTACCGACGAGCGCAATATACTCTGGAATAATTTTTATGAATTTGAGTTTCAGCACGCGTCGAACATTGATTTTTTTGTCTCCTCCACCGAGGTGCAGCGGCAGATTCTGCAGAAGCAGTTTCAGAAATATTACGGAATCTCTCCGGCGATCGTGACGATTCCCGTCGGCAGCCTGGACCGGCTGAGATATCCGGAACAGCCGAGACGCCGGCATGCCATGATCACGGCTTCCCGGCTGGCTGCCGAGAAGCATATTGACTGGCTGGTTCTCGCGACGGTGAAAGCGAGAGAAACCGTGAAGGATATTTCTCTGGATATCTACGGTTCCGGCGGAGAGGAGGAGAGACTGTCGGAACTGATCCGGGAGCACGGGGCGGAGGCATATATCCGTCTGATGGGCCATCAGCACCTGGATGAGCTCTATACACAGTACGAGGTCTACGCGGCGGCTTCCACCAGCGAGGGATTCGGTCTGACACTGATGGAAGCGGTCGGCTCCGGTCTGGCCATGATCGGATTTGACGTCCACTACGGGAATCAGGAGTTTATCGCGCCCGGCGAGAACGGCTACCTGATCCCGTATAAAAGGAGCCTTGACGCGGAGGGGCAGTCGGATCGGCTCGCTGCCATGATGATCCGACTGTTTACCTGGGCGGATCCGGATGCTTTTTCCCGGAAATCCTATGAGATCGCGGAACGTTATCTGACGGACCGGGTGATGGGGGCGTGGACGGATCTGCTGGAGGGTCTGACCGACAGGCCGCCGGAAGACGGATCAGATGTGGAAGCTGCCGGAACAGTGATCTGATGTGGAAATTGCCGAAAGGTCTGATAGAGAGATGCCGGAAGGGGGAAATGGAATGGTATTGTTGGTTGAACGACTGCTGGAGGATGATCTGCGGCTGATTTATTCGCTGAGTGTATCCGGATATCAGTTTCAGACCGTGGTGATCGAGTACGACGGATTCCTCATGGATTATATGATCTCTCCCTATTCGTATTTTATTTACGGTGAGGAGGAGCCGGAGGAAATACGCTGTATTTTAATCGCATTGCCGTCCCGGAGTACTGGGACATCCAGGGAACGGGCTCCGGGGGAGAAATCTACGATTTTGATGACCTGCGCGGACGGATCCTTTTTGCGGAACCGAAAAAAGCACTATGTCAGGACGGTAGAGTGGCTGGACGGGAACCGCAGGGTGTGCAGCTGTGATCACTATGACAAGTTCGGCCGCCGCTTTGCGCAGACTTCCTTTGACCGCAGCCAGAAACCGGTGCACCGGACGTTCTATGACGGTTCGGGCGCGGAAGTGATCACTGAAAATCTTCTGACGGGAGATATCATCCTGACGGAGAACGGAAAAAACCGGTTTTTCTGTTCGAAGGAAGAGTTCGTGGTTCATTTTCTGCGGCAGCTGGAACCGGATTATATTCTGTATAATTCACTCTCTGTCCCGTTTCTGGCCGCCGCGAGGTACTGCGGGCAGGTGAAGCAGCTGCGGCACAATGTACTGTTCTGGCAGGAGCCGGTCGGCGAGGATATTCCGGGCAATATGAAGATGATCCTGAACCGGGATATGGCCGGGACAGATCTGATCGCCGTGCAGTCGAAGGAAGCCTTTCAGCGGATACGGGAGCTGGAGATTGACCAGAGCCGCTTTGCTTATCTGGGTTATATCTATCCGGAGATCCGTCAGAACCAGGGAAGCGCGAACGCGCTGATTTTTACAAATTCCGATCAGGTCGAGCGGCTCGAAGAGCTGGTTCGGCAGCTGCCGGAGATACGGTTTCATATCGGAGCGCTGACAGAGATGTCTTCGAAGCTGATGAATATGCAGAAATTTTCGAATGTCTCCCTGTTCCCGGCGATTTCTGAGGAGCAGATCCGCGATTTGTGGGAGAAGTGTGATATTTATCTGGATATCAACCACGGAAATGAGGTTCAGACGGCCGTTCAGACGGCTTTTATCCAGCAGGATCTGATATTTGCCTTTGAGAATACGGCGCATAACAGGAGATATGTGGGAGACGGGAATCTGTTTTCGCCGGATCAGTATACGGAGATGGCGGAAAAGCTGAGGATGGCGGTTTCCGATCCGGCGGTGATGGAACGGGAGCTTGGTCTGCAGCGGAGTCATGCGGAATCCGTGACGGCGGAGGATTATCGGACGGTGATCGGTTCGAGGGAGGTAGCGGATGGAGAAGAAAAACAATCTGTTTGATGAGCATATTGAAAAACAGCTGGATTCTCTGAGAAAAGAGCGGCAGGAGGAAAAGAAGAAAAAAAAGACAGTGCCGACACTGATCGGAGGCGTGATCGCGGCTATCTTTATTATCTCGGTGGTGATGAGGTTTGTCCTGTAGGTTTCGGTCGGCGCTAAGCAAACGTCCCCTGGACGTTTAGCGCCCCGCTACGGCTACGTTTTTATGACCTGTGCTTCACGCATTATTCGGCACAATCTGCACAAGTTATTTTCCGACAGTTCCTCATTCTGTGACAGCTTAGAAAAGAACCGGTCGGATATTCCCGGAAAGGAAGGTGCTTTATGACGCTTTTAATTAAAAACGGAAGGGTGATAAACCCCGGTGATAAAACC
>JAJQEU010000018.1 GCA_021201535.1 Clostridiales bacterium
GCCCACAACCCAGAACTGGCGTGACTCCATCTTCAGCCACAGCTCTATAGGTGATTATTCTGTTTCCCCACCCCCGTGAAAAGTAACCTTTCCCGGCACCATACGGACTGGTTTGCTCTTTTTGACGTTTTCGTCCGTATTTTCCCCAGCAGCATACGAACTGATTTGTTTTTTTGCTTCATCATATTAAAGTGTGAACTCCTTGACCTGCTGCGGAAAACAGTATACAATACAGAAGATTGAGCAGTGAAAACGTAAGTCCGGATCAGCGGGCTTACGTTTTTCTATATGACAGAACCGATACGAAATAACTTTGTAACTGTGACAGCACTGAACAGTTACATAACTTTTACAAACAGAAAACAGACAGGGAATCACAGAAAGACAGAAAAGGAGCCCGTACAGATGGAAGATAATAATAAAATGGCCGCCATGCCGATGAACCGGCTCATGATCACCATGGGGCTCCCCATGGTCTTATCCATGATGCTGCAGGCCTTTTACAATATTGTGGACAGCGCTTTCGTCTCCAACATGAGCCAGAACGGCGAGGAAGCCTTAAACGCTCTGACGCTCGCCTTTCCGATTCAGTCGCTGATGCTCGCCATCGGCGTGGGCGCGGGCATCGGCGCCGGCGCGCTGCTGTCCAAGTGTCTCGGCCAGCAGAACCGGGAAAAGGCCAGCCGGACCGCCGGAAATGTCATTTTTATCGGGATCGTCGCCTACGTCGTGTTTCTTTTCTTCGGCATCTTCGGGACACGCGCGTACATAGCTTCCCAGACATCCAATCCGGTCATCTTCGACCTCGCGGTCAGCTATCTGCGAATCTGCTGTGTCTGCTCCGTCGGCATCATCTGCTTCGCCATCTTTGAAAAACTGCTGCAGTCGACCGGACGTTCCATGCTCTCGACCGCCGCGCAGGTCACGGGAGCGGTTATCAATATCGTCCTTGATCCGATTCTGATCTACGGGCTGCTCGGCCTGCCGGAACTCGGCGTGCGCGGAGCCGCCTGGGCGACCGTGATTGGCCAGGTCGTGTCCCTGATTCTCACCATGATCTTCCATTTTAAATTTAATAAAGAGCTTACACACGGTCTCCGTTATCTGAAACCGTCCTCTAAACTGATCCGTGAAATCTACGCAATCGCCCTGCCGGCGACGGTCGGCACGGCTCTGACCTCCGTCATGACTTACGGGCTGAATCTCATTTTTGTGAGAATCGACGAGTCGATGGTGACCGCGTACGGACTCTATTATAAAATCCAGCAGTTCTTAATGTTCGCCAGCTTCGGGATACAGAATACCGTCACGCCCATCGTCTCCTTTAATTACGGGATGGGAAACAAAGCCCGCATCCGCCAGGGCATCCGATACGGTGTGATCTATGACGTCGCCCTCATGGCGGCCGGTCTGGTCATCCTGGAGATTTTCGCTGTTCCGTTTTCCAACGTCTTCGGCCTGTCCGGACAGACACAGGAGCTGTGCGTCAGCGCCCTGCGCATTGTCTCGGTCAGCTTCGTGTTCGCAGGCGCGAGCATCGCGCTGCAGGGCGCGTTTCAGGCGCTCGGCGGCGGGATGCACACGCTGCTGCTCTGCATGTTCCGGTATGTCATCTTTGTGCTGCCGATCGCCGGGATATTTTCCGTGATCGTCGGGCAGTCGCTCGACATGGCCTGGCTGGAATGGTGCGCCTTCCTGATCTCAGAGGGGCTGTCGCTGATCATCGCGTGCGTGTTCCTGCGGAATACCATGAGGCAGAAGGTCGATACTCTGCTCGAATCATAGTATTACCCTGCTCGAATCATAGTATTGTCCCTGTTAACTTTTCTGATATGAGAATCTATAATGAACACGTCAAACCGTCCTGCAAATTGGCGAAACATGGAATTGACGGCGGGGTATCTGCCTGGATGGGAATTCTGGCTCCGGATATCATGCAGGATTTCCGCCCTGTCCTGAAAAATGCGGCGCCCGCCCGCATCCTGCCGCGAACGGATATGTTCTCAGATACAAAACGCGGCATACAGAGGAACGGTCTTCTTTCCGCCTTCAAAACCGAAATTTCTGGCAGAAAGTTTGATCGCGTAAGATGGCCGGAAGGTGTTCATATACAGATTCAGACTCTTGGCTTTGGTATTGTCTGCTGATTTTACTTCTATCGGGACAATCTGCCCGTCGCGCTGAATGATAAAATCAACCTCAGCACCGCGGTCGGATGTCCAGTAGTACGTCCGATAGCCGCTTGCGGACAACTGTACATTGACATAATTCTCTGTCATGCCGCCCTTGAAATCATTGATCTCATCAACCATATACAGTATATCGTCTGCCTGCAGATCCTTTTTCGCACAGAGCAGGCCGGGATCCGACACGTAAATCTTGAACGCGTCGATGTCGCGATAATTCTCAAGCGGTTTCTTTATCTGCTCCACCCGGTAAACCTGAGAAACAATACCGGACAGGCACAGCCACTCGATCGCGTTCTCAAATTCGGAAGCTCTGCCGCCTTTTTTAATCAGCTTATATTGAAAACGAGTGTTTTTCTTTGAGAGCTGAACCGTAATATTATCGTAAGCAAGTCTGGTTTTTTTTATCTCATTGGCCGTATTATATTTGCTCATATCACTCAGATATCCTGCCAGAATCGTGTCCTGTGTATGACGAAGAAGAATATAATCCCGTGTATTCACAAACTGCATCACGCATTCCGGCATCCCGCCCACAACCAGATACTGACGATAAAGCCGCATCGCGCTCTCGTGAAGCGCGGAGGGAAGCGGCGTATCAGCCGCAAAGCATGTCTGAATCTCCGCAACCAGACCGTCCTCACCGCAGGCCATCAGAAACTCTTCCATATCCATCGGATAAAGCGTCGCCATATCAACCTTCCCGACAGGGAACGAAAACTTTGTTCTGTTCACGGCAACACCGAGCAGACTGCCGGCCGCGATCACATGGTATCCCGGCTCATCCTCACAAAAGTACTTCAGACTGGTCAATGCTCTCTCGCACAGCTGAACCTCATCGAAAACAATCAGTGTCTTCTCCCTGACAATCGTCTGCCCCGCGATATGGGACAGAATCGGAATCAGGTAGGCGGGACTGATATCCTCCGCAAAAGTATTCCCCAGTCCGGGATCTGTCTCAAAATTAAAATAAGCCACATTCTCATAGCAGGTGCGCCCGAACTCCAGAACAGACCAGGTCTTCCCAACCTGTCTCGCGCCCTGCAGAATCAGGGGTTTGCGGTGAGCGCTGTCTTTCCAGTTTGTCAAAAATCCGGTGATTTTTCGATACATAAAAAGCCGTCTCCTTGTAATATTTGTTTTATATTAACAAATATTCGTGCATTTATCAATGATTATTTTAAAATAAATCGCATTGTTTGCGTCGAATCATTCACGATGTACATCACAATCTCAGAACAGGATTCGGTTGACGTCCAGTAGCTTCGGATCTGGTTGCGTTCCGTGGCAAAAACAACGGAACGGGGATTGTATACTTTCCCCAGTGACGGCGTATGATATCCGTCATACCGCAGTTTTAAATCTTCTCTTGAAACAGTGCGTTCACCTGCTGCCTGTCACAGACAAATCTCCGCTCCAATCATGCAGGATGACGGAAATAATACGGATCAAAAAGCCCGGCACGTCAGCCACGATTACCGTGATCCCGTACCGGGTAGATGATACGTTCATAACTGTTCAGTACCTTCACAGTTATGAGGAAAAGTCCATTTGAAATCGCTGCGCGATGGGACTTTTCTTTATGTGATTTACGTTATCAGACGTACTTCGCAGCAAGTGCGAAGTACTGTCCTGAATAATTAATTTTACATCCGTTCACATTTTATGCCGTCTGCCGCCTGCTGACAGGAGTTATCTGCCGCCGCCCATTCCGCTTCCGCCGAGCAGAGAATCAAACAGGCTGCTGGTACTGCCCGAGCTGCCCGACGACGCCGAGGCAGAGCTGTAATTCACCACATCCAGATAGCTGTAGTAATATTCGCCGCCCTCTTCCAGTCCGGAGAGGATCTCCACATTCTCCCCGTCGGAGATACCTGTCGTCACCTCCGTCAGTCCGCCGAGCGTATCCGTACTCTCATCGTAAGTCGTGTACACATACACTGCGTTATCCTGCTCCACCAGAGCCGCCTCCGGAATGGAGAGCACATCCTCCGATGTCTCCAGTGTGATCACCGCCGATGCGTTCATGCCGGCCAGCATGCCCTCTTCCCGGCTGATCGTCACCTCCGCCGTATATTTGCTGCTTCCGCCGGAATTGGTACCGCTCTCATCGATGGATGTCACCTCGCCGGTAAAAGACTGGCCGGGGAAAGCGTCCAGCGTAACTGTCGCCTCCTGACCCACCTCCACGGAGAGGATATCCATCTCATCCACCGTGATCGTGAGCGTCATTTCATCCTGCGGTGTGATGGACAGCCAGGTAGTCTCACTCACACCGTAGGTACTGGAGATTTCCTCCTCCAGAGCCTCCGTCGCGGAATCCTCCGCCGCCGTGCTGTCCGTCGTATCTGCGGAAGTACTCATATCGGAAGAAAAACCATCCGACGATTCGCTGCCGGACGCGCCCTGCGTGTCAGATCCGCTCATATCCGAGACAGAACCGGACGCATCCATACCGCTGTTCTGACTGCCGGCCGCATCTGCACTGCCGTTTTGACTGCCGGATGTATCTCCGCTTCCAGTCTGATTCTGACTGCCGGACAAGTCCGTCTGTTCACTTCCGGAATCGGAAGAACTGCTCTGCCCTGTCGCATCTGAATCATCATCGTCTGTCGAATCCGAGTCCGAAGAACTGCTCATCGAAATACATACAATCTGAGACAGAGTGCCGTCCGATTCATAAGACAGGATCAGAATATCTCCCGTCGCCACATCGCTCACCGCTCCGCTCTCCAGACTACCGGCCGCGTAGAAGATAACCTCTATATCCGTATCCAGAGATACTGTCTGACTGTCAGAACCTGTCAGAGAAGTCAGGCTCACCTCCTCAGAAGTGATCTCGCTCACCACGCCGATCCAGACCGTGTCAGACTCTGTATCCGTATCGGAATCATCACTGCTGTCAGAACCCGTGGATGATACCGCCGCTGTCTGCAGGGTCTGAGCGGACACAGTGCTCAGACGAACCGCTGACACGGATGAACCGCCGCCGGATGAAAGATTCTGTACGCTGCAGCCAGACAGAACAGATGTCTGTGATGCCGCACTCTCCGAACTGCTGCCGGACAGACTCTGTATCGTGTATCCCGATGCATTTGATGTATAGGATGTTGCATCCGCCGAGCTGTCGTCGGAGGAATCCGAACTGCTGTCCGAATCAGAGGAACTGCCGTCATCCGAGCCATCATCCGAATCGGAGGAACTGTCGTCGGATGAACCCGAACTGCCCAGGCCGGAGATCACGCCGGACTCCGAAGCGTAGATATAACCGTCCTCATACAGCTGGAACAGAGTCTCCATCTGGCTCTCCAGCGTGCTGCGCTGTTCCAGCAGAAGCTCATACTGTCCGGTGTAATCGGTATCTGTCAGCGTCAGGAGCGTATCGCCGCTGCTGACCTCACTTCCCTCGGAAACGGAAATCGAGGATACCGTTCCGGTAAATCCGGTCACCTTCAGTTCGCTGTGAATATACAGCGTCCCCTCGCCCACATAGGTGCCGTCCTCCGTCTCAACCGTGACCAGATCGCCCAGATCAGGGCCGTCGTCCGATATGGTGATCACCGCGGTCGTATTGGCCATGCTCTCCACTTTTCCACTGACAACCGTGCCGTCCGACAGCGTCACATTGACGGAATCTCCGGCAGAAATATCTGCACTCGTATCCATCGACACCGCCATGTAGCCGTCCAGGGACAGCAGCATGAGCGCCGAATTTTCATACATGGTATCCACCACGCCGGTGCCGGTCTCCGCGTATATGGCAATCACTCTGGCATCCGCGGAGGCCGTGATAGTTCCAGAAACCGCGTCATCCTCGCACTCTTCCAATGCTTCATCCAGCGATGTCATGGTGGACTGCACCGTGGCGATCGCCGTCATGACAGATACCTGATCCACCGATGCCAGCACGTCTCCCTCCTCCACGGTATCCCCGTCGGAAACATACCACTTTGTGATCTCCACCTCGTCCGGCAGAGACAGATCATCGGCGTCTTCCTCTTCCAGTGTACCCGTTCCGGGAAGAACGGTACTGATATCACTGAGCTGTGCCGTTCCGGAATATACCGTAGCCTCAGTCTCTGCCGCGCTCGACGAGGTCTGTCTGGTCAGTATCTTTGCCATCACGACAAGCAGGACAATCACGATCACCGCAATGATCCACAGATAATGGGAATGCTTACTCTCCTTCTTCACCGGACGGACAATGTGGATATCGCCGGTTTTTGCCGCCTGCTCCCGCAGAGCCTTTTCTTCCGCTTCTCTGCGTTTTTTCTCCTGACGGGAAAGTCGAATCAGCATAAATATGCTTCCGGCATCCAGGATTGCCAGGATGATCAGTATCAGCAGCCAGTGGGAACGCAGCGTCTGCAGAACGCCCAGCGCACCCGACGCACTCCCCGACTGTGTATCTGAAAAATCACTCATATCCGGGAAATCGCCCGTCTCTTCATCAGAAGAACTGCTGTCATCGGAATCACTTCCGCTGTCTGAACCCGAGCTGCCGTCCTGACCGTCGAAATCAAAGTCCCCGCTGTCAAAATCCGGCATCTCGCCGTCTTCCATGTCACCGAAATCCATATCCGAAGGGGCATTTCCGTCCGCGCCGTCCGGCACCCCCTGCATGTCAGACTCAGTGCTGTCTGAATCGCCGCGTCCGCCCATGCGGCCGGACTCACTGCCTGTACTGTCGGAATCTCTGCCTGTACCGCCTGAATCACTGCCGTCCGTACCATCGGAATCACCGTCCGCGTCGTCAGAATTTTCGTCATCCGTATCCCCGGAGGAATCAGAGATCCCCGGCATCTGCGCCCCCTGCATCGACTGAAAGTTTCCCATCGCACCTGTATCCGGAATCAGCCTTGCCATGCCGATATCCGCCAGCAAAAGCAGGGAAAACACGATCGTCAGCACCACATACAGAGGCTTCTTATGTAAAAAGGCTATTTTATGCAGTTTCATATGAATATTCTGTATTATTTGTTTCATCGCATCCTCCTCTTTTATCAGCCGCCGTAATGGAGCGCGTCGATCGGCTTCATCTTCGCTGCTTTATTGGCGGGATATAATCCGAACACGATGCCGATGATAAAGCAGAACACAATCGAGATCAGCACCACTCTTCCGTTCATGGCAAAACTCATACTCAGGCTGGACGCCACGACGGACGCCAGCTGCAGCACAATCCACGACAGGAAAATACCGATGGCACATCCGATCATGCACAGAACCACGGCCTCCATCAGGAACTGACGCAGGATCACGCCCCTCGTGGCGCCGATCGCCTTCCGGATACCGATCTCCCGGGTCCGCTCCGTCACTGTCACCATCATGATATTCATAATGCCGATGCCTCCGACGATCAGGGAAATAGCCGCGATGCCGCCCAGCAGTCCGGTCAGGATGGATGTAATGCTGCTGACGGTATCCTCCAGCACGTTCTGGCTGGAAACCGTAAAGGCATCCTCATCCTCCTCAAAGCGCTCCATCAAAAGAGCCGTGATGGCTGTTTCCGCCGTATCCGTATCGCTGCCGTCCGCCGCGCTGACATAGAATTCCGTGATGTCAGTGCTCACGGAAGAGGACAACCGAAGAAGCGTCGTATATGGAATATAGGCGACCATGGAGCCGGAGCTGAATACAGAGGTCAGGGAACTGTCGTCATCCTCCAGCACACCCGCCACGGTAAATTTCATGCCGTCGAGAGAAATCTCCTCCCCCACACAGTCCAGATATCCGATCAGGTCGGTCGCCGTCGTCTCGTTGATCACGCAGATGTAATTATTATTATCCACGTCCGTCGTCTTTAAAAACCGTCCCAGCACCAGGTTCAGTTCCTCCACGTCATAATAGGAAGGCGTCGTGCCGTACACGGTAATGCTGTCACTGTCGGAACCGTATTTGATCGTCGCCGTGGCGGATGCGCTCGGAGCAATCTGCCCGATGTCCTCCTCCTTTGACCACTCGGTCAGAGTATCCAGCTTGATTGGATCCCCCTTGTCGTCAGAAATCGTGACGGTCAGGAGATTGCTTCCCAGACTGGATACCGAGTCGGTAACCGTGGACGTCGCACCGTTTACCAGGCTGACCAGAACGACCAGAGCCAGCACGCCGATGATGATGCCCAGCATGGTCAGCAGCGCACGGAGCTTATTTCCCGCGAGGGATTTCAATGCCATTTTCAGCGATTGTGTCATAATGTCACCTCCGATACTCTCCCGTCAAGAATGTGGATGCTTCTGGAAGCCTGCCGCGCCACCTCATCATCGTGGGTGATCAGCACGATCGTATTCCCCTGTTCATGCAGCTCGTGAATGATATCCATAATCTCCTCGCTGGTTTTCGAATCCAGGTTGCCGGTAGGCTCATCCGCCAGGATCAGCGACGGCCGCATCACGATCGCCCGGGCGATGGCCACACGCTGCTGCTGTCCGCCGGAAAGCTCCGTCGGCAAATGCCTGGCCCGCTTCTCGAGTCCGACGCGCGCGATGGCCTCCTGCACCCGCTGCACGCGCTCCGCTTTTTTGACGCCCTGATAGATCAGGGGAAGCTCCACATTCTCCTCCGCGGTCAGCTTTGGAATCAGGTTAAAGCTCTGGAAGACAAAACCGATTTTTTTGTTCCGTATATGGGCCAGCTCATTTTCCGTATAGTCCTCAATCGGGATTTTGTCCAGAAGATAGGTGTCCGCGTCCGCCGTGTCCAGGCAGCCGATGATATTCATCAACGTGGACTTTCCGCTGCCGGACGGTCCTATGATGGAGACAAACTCACCCTGATCAATGTGCATGCTGGCATGATCCAGCGCACGGACCTCCTCGTCTCCGACCAGATATACTTTTGATATATTGTTAAGATCGATCATTGATAATGCCTTTCTTTTTCATAAAGTTAATTTCCGCCGGGCATACCGCCGCCTCCGCCGCCCATGCTGCCGGAGTCAGAATCACCCATGTTGCCGAAATCCATGTCGCCGCCGCCCATATCACTGAAGTCCATACTGAAATCTGAGCTGTCGTCGGACGATTCTGTATAATATACCGTATCTCCTTCACTGAGTCCGTCGGTAATCTCCACGTAAGAGCTGTTAGACAGACCCGTAGTCACTTCAACCATACCGCTGTACTCACCGCTGCTCTCATCATACTCCGTATACACATACGCCGTGGAGCTGGTCTGATGCAGCGCGTCTACCGGAATCAGCAGCGCGTCATCCACACCCTCGATCGTAATCACCACCGACGCGGACATACCGGAAAGCATATCCTCCGTCTTCGGAATAGTGACCTCCGCCGAGTAGGATGTCACGCCGGAACTGCTCGTCGCGGATGTGCTGATACTCGTCACCGTGCCCGTATAGCTGTCCTCACCGATGGAATCAATCGTAACCGCTGCCTCCTGTCCTTCCGAGAGAGAGAGGATATCTGACTCGTCCACACTGATGGAAATAACCATATTTTCATCCAGAGAAATCGTCGCCACCGTCGTGGTTCCGCTGCTCGAAGAGCCGGAGGAGCTGCTCGTCGTCGTAGCAGCTGCACTGTCGGACGAACTGCTGCTCGTCGCCGCAGCTGTTGCGCTGCCCGATGATGTGGTCGATGTGCCGACCGCCGACGCATCAGATGAACTGCCCGAAGAGGCCGAATTCAACGCGGAGATCGTACCGGATGCCGTGGCACAGATACCGCCTTCTTTATAGATCCGGATCAGCGTCTCCAGCTCCTCCTCTGTTTCCTCGCGCTCTTTTAAGATCGCGTCATAATTCGCCGAGGTCTCCGTATCCGTCAATGTCAGAAGCGTCGTGCCGGAGGATACGGACGTATTCTCCGATACACTGACGGAATAGACCGTACCCGCATAGCCGGTAATCGCCATCTGACTGTGTATGTAGAGCTCTCCGGTTCCCACTTCCGTGCCGCTGCTCGTGCTCACGGTCACCGTATCACCGTATGTCGTACCATTATCTGTGATCAGAACCGTCGCCGTACCGTCTGACACGGACTCCACCGTACCGCTGTAAGATGTACCGTCCGATGCTGTCACCGTCACAGAATCATTCGCCGTCAGGCTGTCCGTGGAGACATCCACCGCCATGTAACCGTCCAGAGAAAGCAGCATCAGAGCACCGCTGTCGTACATCGCGGTCGCCACATCGTCCCCCGCAGACACCGCAATGTATTTCACCCGTCCGGAGACACTGGAAGTGATCGTGCTGCTGACCTCATCGCCCGCCGCGTCCTCCAGCTCCTCATCCAGTTCATCCAGAGCGTCCTGCGCATCTGACAGGGCCGTGAGCAACGATGCGTTCGTCACCGTCGCAATCAGGTCGCCCTCACTGACCGTGTCGCCCTCCTCCACATAATACTCTACGATTTCCAGCGAACTCGGGACATCGATGCTCTCCTCCTCCTCATTCGCCAGCGTGCCGGAACCGGACACCGTCGTGCTGATGCTACCGGTCGTCACCTCCGCGGACAGAACCTCGCTGTCCGAGCTGCTCACCGATTCCGAAACCCGGTTCCGCAGCATAACAATCGCCGCTGACCCCACCACAAGTATGATGACAACAACGATCACAATTGTGAGGATCAGCTTGTTTTTCTTTCTTTTTTTCGCTTTTCTGTGCATTTCCACAAGATTTTCATCGGTCATGGGAACGTCATTTTTTTTGCTCATGGTCTGATCTCCTTGCTGTATAGATGTATCGTCATAAACGAAATCGGATGCCGCGCGGGGCGCATCCTCACGAAGTATTTTTTATTTCACAGGACGAGCTTTCCTGTGAAATAAAAAAATCCCTGTATGACAGTTTACCGGGATACCTTGTTTGTTATGTGAAGTAAATGTGACGAAATTGTGTTGTCATGCAAAAACCGGCGGCCCAAAAAGGCCGCCGAAAACTGAAGAATTCTCTGCTTCAAATGATTTTACCGGAACTCCAGCGACTCCGTGATCTCCGTAAAGATCACGCCCAGCGCGTAAGCGCCCGCATCCGGATATCCGATACTCCGCTCGCCGACGGTACCCGCGCGGCCCATATGCGCCACGTGCTCCGCGGTCGCGTCCGCGCCCGCCACAGCCGCATCCGCCGCGATCTTAAAGATCTCGCCGATGGGTCTGTCCGCATTCGCCGTCCACGCGTCCGCGCAGGGAACCAGCGCGTCAATGAGCGTCTTGTCGCCGACCACCGCGCCGCGTCCGAAGGAACGCTCACCCGTCGTCTGAACGCCGGTCACAGCCGCCTGCATCATCGCCGCGAACTGCTCTCTCGAAAGAGCCGCGGCATCACCGGCACTCTTCGCCGCGTAGCGAAACGCGGAACCCCAGATCGGGCCGGAAGCGCCGCCGCAGTACTCCATGATCACCATACCGGCCGCGCCGAGGAACGCGCCGATCGTCGCCGATTCATCTGCGGTAATCCTGTCCCACTCGCGCTTTAACTGCTTGAATCCCTTCGCCACAGACATGCCGAAATCGCCGTCGCCGGCATGAGAATCCAGCTCGCAGAACGGAACCTCATTGCGAATGATCACGTCAGCCATTTTATCAACAATGTAGATTATGTTATCAAGCGTGATCTGATCGCCCGTCACGACCGCTTTCGCCGGATCGGTATCCATGCAGAAATCTATCTCTTTATTCTCCTCCGAGCTGTCTTTCATATTGACATAGGGGATACTCGGAACCGGTCCGGAGACCTTGAACGCCGGGGCATCGCTCTCCGCGTCGATAAGCTCCTTCAGCTGATCGTTCATCTTCAGGAAGGAGACGGAAGCGCCCGCCATATCGATGCTGGTCATATAATTGCCGACAAATGTGCGGTACACTCTGATCTTCTTCTCATCCAGCACCTTTGCGACCGCATTGTTCAGCAGATAGAGTTCCTGCAGCGGAGACGCGCCGAAACCGTTGATCAGCACCGTCACTTCTGCGCCCTCTGTCAGCTGCTGCTCCGCCGCCAGGGCATCCGTCATGCGCTGCGCCAGCTCGTCCGCCGTAATCACCTTTTCACGTTTAATGCCCGGCTCACCGTGGATGCCGACGCCGTACTCCATCTCGTCGTCCGCGATCTCAAACGTAGGCTTTCCCGCCGCCGGAACAGTGCAGGAGGTAAACGCAAATCCGATACTGCGGACATTGTCCGCCGCGTTCTGCGCCGCCGCCTTCACCTCCGCGAGACTGCAGCCCTTCTCCGCCGCCGCGCCGGCTGTCTTGTGAACCAGAACCGTGCCCGCCACACCGCGGCGTCCCACGGTATACAGACTATCCTGCACAGCGATATCATCCTCCACCCGAACATAATCCACCGTCAGGCCGTCCTCCTCAGCGAGAGCCGCGCCGTTCTTGAAATTCATCATATCGCCGGAATAGTTCTTGATGATCATCAGCGTACCCCTGTCGGACGCCGTCGCCTGCAGGGCGCGGTACACCTGAATCTGCGAGGGGGACGCAAAGACGTCTCCGCATACGGCGGCATCCAGCATTCCTTTTCCGACGAATCCTGCGTGCGCGGGCTCATGTCCGCTGCCGCCGCCGGAGATCAGGCTGACTTTATTTTTGTTGATCTCTTTCTTTTTGATAATACGGTATTTCTGTATAAACTCTACCTCCGGATGAGCCATGGCGATGCCGTTGCACATCTCGATCACCACGGTCTCCGGTTTGTTGATAATCTTCTTCATGCTCAGCCTCCCCTTTTATAACAGACCTTCCTTGTATGCTTTGCCCAGCTTGTCAGCCGCAAGGATGGCCGCCGCGGTCATCTCAACCGTCACAGGGAAAGGCATCGCGTGGATGGACTCCTCCGGGATGCAGGCCTTCTCCGCCACCGCGATCAGCTCCTCATGGGAGATCTCCGTCACATTGAGATCCTCCAGGCAGATCGGCAGACCGACGGAATCGCAGAAGTCCAGAACCTCCAGGATCTCGTCCATATCCGCGTTCTCCAGCGCCAGCTGGCAGAGCGTGCCGAACGCCACCTTCTCACCGTGCATGAACTTGTGCGTCGGCTCCAGAATCGTCAGGCCGTCGTGGATCGCATGCGCCGCACCGAGTCCGCCGGACTCAAATCCGAGACCGGACAGAAGAATATTCGTCTCGATGATATTCTCGAGCGCCGGCGTGATCACATTGCCGTCGCAGGCAAGCTTCGCCTTCAGGCCGTCGGTCAGCAGCGTCTCATAGCAGAGGGAAGCCAGCGCAAACGCCGCTTTCGTGCCGCGCGCCTCCGGGCAGAGACCCTCTCTCACGCCGCAGGGAAGCCCCGCATTGACCTTTGTATAGGACTGCACATTCGCACGCGCCTCAAAATAGGTCGAAAGCGCGTCGCCCATGCCGGAAACCAGGAATCTGGTCGGCGCATTGGCAATCACCGTCGTATCGATCAGGATCACGCTCGGACTCTGCTTGAAATACGCATAGTCGTCAAACGCACCGTCCGGCGTATAGAGCACGGCGGAGTGGCTGGTCGGCGCGTCCGTCGCCGCAATCGTCGGAACAATGATCAGCGCCTCGCCCTCCGCCACACACTTTGCGGTATCGATGGCCTTGCCGCCGCCGAGTCCGATCGTGCATTTACAGTTCTGCTCCTTCGCGACCGCCTGAAGTCGCGCCACCTCCTGACGGGAGCACTCGCCCTTGAAATTGCTGGTGACGAATGTCACGCCGAACTTCTCCGCCGTCGCGTCGAGCTTCGCCTGCACACGCGCCACGTCGTCCGGATGCGCGATCAGAAGCGCAGACTCCCCGAATGTCTGTACAAAATAACCAAGGTTCAAAATCTCATCTTCGCCCTGCACATACTTCGTCGGGCTGATAAAAGCTTTCCTCATAGTTCCATCCTCCAATGTCTGATTATTATATGCCCCGCATACAGGGATATTCTACCACAATCAGAATAGATTCACAATTACTTTATCTTCCTTTTTTTCATGCCGGCCGACACTCCGACGGCCGCGGCGATACCGATCGCAAGCCACAGCCAGGTCTGACTCGCCGGGTCGCCCGTTCTGACCGAGCTGACCTTCGTACTGCCGGCAGACCCGGATCCGGTCGACGTGCTGTCTGTGCTGTCCGCGTCATCTGTGCTGTCTGTACTGCTCTCCGTCGCAGTGGTTTCCTCAGAAAGTCTGACAAATTTCCCCGTAAGCGTGATATCCTCGCTGACGACAAATTCCCCGGTGATCTCCTCCTCATGCTCGGTAAACCATCCCGCGAACCGATGATTGGCCAGCGTGGGAATCTCCGGCAGAACAGCCTTCAGGCCGCCGTTGATATAGTATGTGGCATGTCTCACCGTCTGCTCGTCGGCATTGTTATACTGGAAGGAAATGCAGTACGTGGCCACCTCGGTGCTTTCCGCGATCACCGGATACTCCTCTCCCTGCGTCCACACGCCGCGGTTGTCCTCCGTCTCACCGGTCGTGTTCAGCTGCCAGGCGACTTCGCCGTTCTGGAAGCTGTCTTCTGTCATCATGATCGTAGCACCCGTTCCAAATCCAACTCCACGATCAGCCGATCCCTCCTGCCAGATACAGTTTTGCTCTGTTCTTCCTGTTTCATTACGACCCACAATTGCGCCAGTAAGAGTGGTAATATCTGACGCGATTGTACCTACGTTAAAACAATTTGTGATATAGTATGGATCAGCGGAATAAGCAAAACAACCTCCAATAATTCCGCCAAGCGCCGTAGCATGCAATTCATTGTTTCTACTGGACAGCGCTCCCACATTTCCGCAGTCTCTGATAACAGGGTTGCCGCCGATTATTCCCGCAATACCTCCGAGAGTTTGAATAAGGACAGAGTAATTGATGGCAATCGTGCCGTAATTCATACACTTCTCAATATAGACTATATCCTCACTGGAATCGGATTCTCGTACAGAACCCACAATGCCACCCGTATTATAAAGTATTCCGCCTGTATTAGTAATATTCACATGATTATTCACGCAACTGATTGTTCCATAATCAATAACTCCCACTATACCTGCTACTTCAACTGAGGTTTCATTGACTATGATACTGCCGTACGCACTGAAATCTGTAATCTCGGCGCCGGAAGCATAGCCAAACAAACCCAGACAAATTGCAGCCTTTGTGATGGAAAAACCACGAATGACATTCCCCTGTCCGTCAAAGGTTCCGCTGTATGCATTGCTTTCATTTCCAATCGGCGTCCACTCGCGCCCTTCCAGATCGATCGTATCCGTCAGAATGGCACTGGCGGATGTATCCTGCGCCTCAAAGTACGCATTTGTCGTGTCCCCGTTTACCAGTGCAGCGAACCAGAACAACTGCCCTCCGTTGCTGATCTCATAGACGCCGTCGCTGTTTTTGACCGCGGGTTCATAGCATCCGCAGTCTGTACAGAAGCCATTCTCATATGTGTGCCCGTTATTGTATGTATTTTCATAATACACAGTCGCATGCGTCGCGTCCGGCACCGGCACATCGTCTGTGCCCAGTGTCTGATACCACGCCTGCGTGCCGTCCGTCACGCCGCCGTTCAGATTCCATGTCACCATACCGGAGCCGAAATCATCCGCACTGGCGGCCGTTCCGCCGTCCTGTGTCGTCGCCAGTGTATCCAGATAATACAGCGTGGTCAGCGTGGAACCGGATCCGTAGCGGGCAATGATCCGCTCACTCTGATATCCGGTCACGGTTCCGGTATTGTAGCAGGCGTCGATCACGGCATTGGATCCCGCGTATCCGGCAATGCCGGCCGATTCCGACGCTCCTGTGACAGTTCCGGTATTTCCGCAGTTGCGGATGGCAATGTATCCGTCCTCAACGCTAAACACACAGCCGACGATACCGCCCGCATTAACCCCGCCGGCAGTCACATCCGCCCGGTTCAGACAATTCTCAATGACCGCCGTTCCGCCGGAAACGGCTCCCGCGATCGCTCCCACATAATTGGCGCCCGACACACTGCCGCTCTCAATCGTCAGGTTTCGGATCGCCGCGCCGTCGCCGAGCACGCCGAACAGTCCCTGCCGGTCCGCATCTGAATCAACAGACAGATTCTCTATCACATAGTTCTGCCCGTCAAACACGCCCTGATAGGTTCCCGTTTCATCCGAGCCGATCGGTGTCCAGGCCATTCCCTCCAGATCGATATCCGCAGTAAGCATGGCGGACGCGGCCGTATTCTGCTCATCCAGGATGGCTGCCGTATTTTCCTCACCGTTTACCATCGCCGCAAACCAGAGCAGTTGTCCGGCATTGCCGATCAGATATGTCCCGTCCTCCGACTGGTTCGGGCGCTCCCAGATACCGCAGTCCGCGCAGATTCCGTTCACATACACATGGTTGCTGTAGCCCGATGTCTCATAATAATAAACCGTTGCACCCGCGAGCTGCGGATACGCGTCATATTCCGAAATATCCACATTCTGATACCAGACCTGTGTGCCGTCTGTCACGCCCCCGTTCAGCAGCCAGGTCACTTCTCCAGACGCGAACTGAGCGGCCGTTTTTGCGGTCGTTCCATCCGCTGCCGTTCCCTGCGCGCTTATCAGATCACTGTCATAATAGCAGTTATCCGCGAGGCAGGAATCCGCTGCGTCCGCTTTTTCACCATAGACAGCCTGTGCTTCCGGCAGGGCGGCTGATGCATAAGAGTCCGTAATCTGCGCTTCATCTCCGGAGATCTGACCGGCGATACCGCCGACAATCTTCCACGCTGCTCCAAAGGTCGTCCCGTACACAGCGCTGTTTTCGATCACGCCGGAGCTGAGCCCCGCGATACCGCCGCCCACTGTCCCGGAGGAACCGGTCAGGGATGAATCCTCCACGATACACCCGGAAACCGTGCCGCTATTTATATCCGTCACTATCCCGGCATACTCCGCGCCGTCCGTCACGGCGACCTGACTGCCTGTCAGGATAAGATCGCTGACCACAGCGTCCTCCTCCAGCGTCCCGAACAGCGCCGCCGTCAGTCCGCTGATACTGTATCCGTTTCCGGAAAAGGTTCCCGAGAAGCTTTCGATCGCGGTAAAACTCTCTCCGGCAGCGTCCAGATCCGCCGTCAGCTCATAGCAGGCAGAGCCGTATGTCTCCGGATCGCTGTTAATATAATCCGCCGCCATGACAAGCGTATCATAATTTCCGATGAGATACGGCGACTCCTCCGTACCCTCCCCGCTCAGATAAATGGGTGCATAGACCAGAACCGCGGAGTTCGGCATGGTAAATGTAATCGTCTTTTCTTCCTCATCATAAGTATAAGCCGTAAACGACTCACCGGTAGAATATTCTAATTTCAAACGTATCTCATCCGAATCTTCCGGCAGGTTCTCATCGACAACACAGATCGTCACCTCGGTCCCGTAAGCATACGGATATACATTGCTGTTGATCGTATTTCCGCTCCCGTCATCGGAGAAGGCGAGTACCCGGTTCTCCTCCGTGTTCCCGACCAGCCGCACGTAGGGCGATGCCGACGACGCGAAAACCGGCGTAACCAGCACGTTCTGTTCCGGCATCACAAAGGATATCCCATCCTCCGTGACCGTCACGGAGATCTCATTCGCGAGACTCAGTCCGCGCACAATGATATTGCTGCAGTAAAAGGTATCATCGGGATCCGTGGTGATCGTCACCGTGTCGCCCGCCGCGTATGTCAGTGTGGCCGCCCGCCAGTCATCATACTGGCACTCCTCCGCTGACAGCGCATATCCTCCGGTATCCGGATTGCTGAATACGACTGTATAGCCGTTCGTATAGGAAGCGGATACCGTCACATCCTGATCCGGCATTGTAAACGTATAGCCCTGCTCATTCAGGGTCAGCGGTGTCTCATCCAGAGCCGTACAATCGATCTCGCTTCCGTCCGCCGCCGTTACCGTCACCGACTCCAGGAGTTTTCCGGTATACGCTCTGGCGTAGAAGGTCACTGTATCACCCTCAGAATATTCCTCTACGGAAATTCCGTTGTATCCATCGAACTGCAGATCGCCGCTGTCTGATGTCGTCAACGTCACCTGCCGCGAAGGATCCGGATCGTCAATGCAGGAAACCTGCACCGTCACATTCTGATAAGGAGATGAAAAATGCAGCACATAGCTCCCGTCATCCTCCGCTTCGATTCCCTCCGCGTCCTCGTATGTCTCGATCAATGAACAAAGCTCTTCCCCCTCGTAATTTAACAGCGTAACGCTGTCTATCACTTTTCCGGATTCCGGTGTGATATGCAGTTCCATGGCTGTACCGGAAGCAACAGAACTTCCCCAGGATACTTCCGTCAGGGAATCGTCGCTGTTCTTTTTGTACAGGGTTGCCGAACCGCCGCTGACGGACTGGCTGATCGTTCTGGACATGGAAGTAGCTCTCATGATTACATACAGCGGATCACTGCCGGTGGACGCGTATTTCCCCTGATACAGATCCCCGGCGGATATTTCAACCTGCGTATTATCCAGATCCAGCGGATCCAGAGTCATGGAAATATTCAGCAGTTCGACATCCATACTGGCTCCGCTGTAGCTGGTCTGTCCTGCAAGCAGCAGGAAAGAACCTGTCCGCAGGGCACTTGTATCTGTGTCCAGAGTCTTATGATTGATCTCTGCCACATTTTGCAGTCCGAGTTGTTCCGTAAAGTAAACATCCAGATAATGCCCTGAGAGCGCAAAAGCACTCGGGGACACCAGGTCAGAGAGTTCTGACGGGTCGCTGATGGTTGTAAACCCGCTGTCCTCACCGGAGGATCCAAAAAGGTTATAGTAGTCCTGAGACATGACATAACAGGTGCTTTCCCACATCTCGATTCCTGAATTGTACGTGATCGTCTTTGCATATATATTTGATGAATCTCCCAGCCATTGATTGATGGCGTATACGGAATCTGTATTGGCCGGTTTCACAATATAGAACATGCGATACGCCGATGTATAGGAGGCGTAGAGCGTGCCATACTCCACACTTCCAAGAAAATTCTTATACAGCGGGTGGCTCCCGGAGGAACTGTAGCTCATATGTATTTTCTGCGACACATCATAAGGCCGCATATAATTATCCAGATAGCCGTGACAGAAAGAGAGCATCTGCTCGATTGTGCGCACGATCCGGTTCTGGGCGATATAATAATCGTTCCACGCCTCATAAACCAGCGCATCGCGATCCGTCTCATCCGTAATCGTCGCATCTGTGAGATAGATCTGCACTTCATACTCTGTATAAATCCGGTAGGCAGTCAGATAGATGGTCAGCGGTGTGATCGCTTCATTAATGCCTGCAGCCACCCCCTCATAAACCTCGTCCTCAGATGCATTACCGCTGGAGTAGTATTTATAGAGGTGATCCACATAGGCTTCCTTATCATTCACTTTGTCTCCCCACAGGCTTTCATCCGTCAGATCACCGCTGGACGGGAGAGCCTGCGTCGGATAGTAGGGACTGAGCATCTCCAGATATGTCATCAGATCCGTATAAAAATTAAACTCCATATCAGCATGCGTATCTATATCCGTACTGGAAGCAGCGTAAAAATCTTTCACCTTACCATAAGCATACCTCAACTCCTGTTCATCAGCATCTGTCAGCTCGCCGGAAGCAGCATGATCCGCATAGGTTTGTAATGCTGTCGTCAACTCATCAAATGTATCCAGCACTCCCTGATATGTACCGGAGAAATCGGATAGTTCTTTCCAATCATCTTGTAGCTCCTCCTTCTTAATCTCCACGTCCACCTTCGCAATAGCTTCTTCCGTCCTCGCCTGATTCTCCGAGATCTGATTCTTAATCTCATCCAGTTCGTCCAGTATCTCATCACACTTGGAACTGATCTTTCCGAGCGTGACGCTCTGGGAGGATCCCAGCAGACGCTTGGTCACCGACAGGATATCCGAAACCGTACCGTCAGTATTGTCCGCCGCCTTCCCCAGGCTGAGCAGAACCCCGCGTTCTACATATTCAAGTACGATTCCTGATACGTTTTTCGTGATAGCGTTGGTAATGACACCGCCCACCACCTGCGCTTCACTCTCCGTCTCCGACGCCGACACCTGAGTGCTCACCACGGGCGTCATACATCCGGCAGCCACACACACTGCCAGCAAAACACTGAGGAAACGCTTCCTGCATGTTCTCATAAACTTCTTTCCCATATTCTGTCTCCTTTTCACATGTTGTTCACATTTTTTCACACCGTGATTGTAACAGATTTTTTTTCGCCCGATAAGACATACTGCACGAAAGTGTCGCTTACTGCACGAAAATGTTGAAATCACTGCGATATACCACCCATCGCTCCGAAACGCCCTGCGTTTCCATTTCCTGTTTTTCTACATATAGGTTCCGAAAACGGAACCTGTATCTCCACAGAAATTGAATTTATAATATAAAAAAACGGGAAGGAGGGAGATCATGATCAAATATGACAGGCTTTGGGAAACCATGGACAAAAAAGGTATTACCCAATATGTCCTGATACATAAACATCACATGAGCAAATCCCTTCTTCAGCGCCTGCGAAAAAACGAAGGCGTCACCATGCATACCATCAACACGCTCTGCACCATTCTGAATTGTAATATTGAAGATATCGCGACATTTTATAATGATAGAGAAGATACGCATATAGATTCAGGCTACTGTGGCGTTTCAAAAGATGATTGAAAGGGATTTTTTACCGTCGTCATCAAAATCAGGATTTGCCAGATTCCACGGACTATGCTACAATGTAGTGTATGCTGTGAGCCAACAGCTCGCGAACAGGCACGGCAGAGTATATAAAATACCGGAGGAATCATCATGAGCTATATATATAAGACAAAAGGCACCTGCTCCACCCGCATTGAGGTAGAACTGGACGGAGATATTATAAAAGAAGTACGTTTCACCGGCGGATGCAACGGCAATCTGCAGGCGGTCTCCCGCCTGGTCGCAGGGCGCCCCGTGGATGAGGTCATAGATACCCTCTCCGGCATTCGCTGCGGCATGCGGCCGACCTCCTGCGGCGACCAGCTCTCTAAAGCGCTTCTCGCCGCCAGGGCACAGGGCAACTGATCCGCAGATCTGTGCAGCATTTTTGATTTTGATAGTCCGCTAACGACTCTTTCTGGATTTCTTCCCCCGCGACACCGCATCCGTCTTTGCGTCAGCTTTCTTTTTCACATAGGCGATCGGGGTCTTTTTGTTGTCGTCAAAATAAACCATCTCGATCTCCAGCCCGTCGATCACCTTGATAAACTCGCTGAACTTCCGATACCGCCCGTAATTGCGTTCATCGAAATCCGGAAACTTTTTCGTCAGAAGACGTCCCAGCTCGGACAGAAGCATCCTGCCGTCCTCGTCGGAATTCTTATCGAGAATCTCGAATATATTCTTTCGAATCTTTGACAGTCTGGTGATCGGTGATCCCTCCGGAGCTGAGTCCTCCGCGGCAGCCGTCTCCGTTCCCGCGGTCTGCTCATCCTCCTCCGATATCGTATTCTTAAAAAGAACATCCAGCACCTTAAACTCCTCGCAGGAGCGGACAAAAGCCGTCGGCGTCTTGGACTCTCCCATGCCGATCACGATCTTGCCGGCTTCACGCAGACGCATCGCCAGCCTCGTAAAATCACTGTCCGACGAGACGATGATAAACCCGTCCACATTGTCCGAATACAGGATATCCATCGCATCGATGATCATAGAGGAATCGGACGAGTTCTTCCCCGACGTGTAGCTGTACTGCTGCATCGGAATGATAGAATTCTCCAGAAGACACTCTTTCCATGTCTTCTTCTGGTAATCCGTCCAGTCCCCGTATGCCCTGCGCACGCTGACGACGCCGTAGGATTTCGCCTCATTCAACATCACCGACAGGTATTTCGGCGATATGTTATCCACATCGATCAAAAGTGCAAATTTGTTTTCTTTCGCCATATTTTACTCCATCCTATAAGTATCTGACCGCTGTTCCGTATGCGATCACCTCCGCGCCGCCCTGAATGATCGCGGAAGTGGCAAAGCGGGTACTCACGACCGCATCCGCGCCCATGCGCTCCGCCTCGGAAATCATACGCTGCGTCGCGATCTCCCTGGCCTCATTCATCATCTCGGTGTAGGCCTTCATCTCACCGCCCACCAGGTTTTTGAATCCGGCTCCCAGATCCTTTCCGATATTTTTACACTGGATCGTGCTGCCCTTTACCATGCCGAGCATGCTCAGATCCTTCCCTGTAATGTAATCTGTCGTCACTAATAACATAGCTGTTCCTCCTCTGTTCTCCTCTGTTAACTCTCATATCATAGCATATTTATTCATGGAAAAAAACTCTTTTCTTGAAAGATACTGATTCTGTTTTCCATAAAAGGTCTCCTCTGCAAAAATAAAAGGATTAAGTGAACCTGTACATTTTTCCGTATGCGTGCTAAGATAATCAAAACAAACTTCCATGCGCCGCTGTCGCAGCGCGCCAACAGTAAAACACACATCGTCGGATTCTGAATACAGAATCCCGGCTAAAATTCTAACAGAAAACGGGGGCTTAAATGAAATTAGGAAAATACAAAGGCCTGAAAATCAGCCAGCCGGATCTCACGGTTCAGGAGGCAGAGATTGATCAGGTATTAGAAAACAGGCGGCGCGAGAATGCCGTTGTCTTTCATATAGACGGCCGCGGCGCGAACTGGGGCGACGAAGCCGTACTGGATTTTGAGGCAGAGTGCAAAGGAAAGCCGATCCCGAACGGAAAGAGGCGCAGCTACCCCCTGCGTTTGGGTTCTCACACCTTTGTCAGCGGATTTGAGGACGCCATAGTCGGACACTTGCCCGGAGAACGTTTCGACATTTTCGTCACTTTTCCCGGCGACTACCGCATCCCCGGGCTGGCCGGACACGACGCTGTTTTTCATGTGCATCTGAAAGCGCTCCGTCTGCCGGAATACCAGGAGATCGACGATGATTTCGCCCGGGATTTTTCCGAACATGATACGCTCGCAGACTGGCGCACGGAAATACGTGCGGAGCTGGAGGCACGAAGAACGATCTCTGCCAACGAAAAACTGGCGCGCGATCTGATGGATCTGGTCATCGCAGACTCTGTCATCCCGATCGATCCGGTTCTGAAACAGGAAATCGCCGATGAATTATACGAAGACTTTCTGCTGGATCTGGAGGCGGATGGAATGACGCTGGAAACATGGCTTCGCCGCTCCGGCCGGACTGAAGACGACCTCCGCGCGTCTCAAAAAGAAGAAGCGAAGCGTCTCATCCAATCAGAATCCGTCCTTCACGCTATCGCTGAGCGGGAACATCTGCAGGTCTCCGATGAAGAACTGGCAGAGGAGATTGCCGCTCTGGCAGAAGAAGAAGGCGAATCTCCGGATCTATTCATCCAAAGCCTCGGAGACGACGAGCTTGAAAGCATCACCGACCAGCTTCTGCTGGACATGGCTCTGTCGTTTATTCTGGAGCACGCCATCCTGCTGCCGGAGTGATGTCAGGCTGCGTTCTTCGTCAGTAAACTTCCATGCGCTGCTCATGCAGCGCACCAACATCTATGAAAGCCCATCGCTCTGCTCTTCGAGTCTACGCTCCGGTCGGCGCTAAACAGACGTCCCCCGGACGTCTGGCGCCCCGTGATAGCCGCCGGTATTCGTATTCCGGACAATTTTTATACTGCATCACGCATAAAAAAACTCCTTTTGCAGATACTGTCTTCATAACAGCAGTAAAAGGAGTTTTTTTATATGACTGAAAAAAAGGAACTAAAGGCAGATAACTATGATTACCTTGCGCACTCTGCCTCCGCAAATGACCAGACCGGTCTGATTCCCGCCGGCATCATGAGCGACGCCGAACGGGAATCCTATCAGAATCTGTACCCCTATCCGCCCCCGCTGGTAAAAAAGGAAGATGAGAATGCGGACTGATCCTGTCAGAATCATCACACCACCCGGTGCCGCAGCCATTTCCGGCGTTTAAACCGAACACAGAAAATGATGCCGCGCATTGTCCAGTCTGCAAACATGCCGATCCACACGGCCATCGGCCCGAAGCCCTGCACACGGCAGAGATAAATACACAGCGTCACGCGGAAGATCCACATGCACAGCGTGGATGTCAGCATGGAAAATTTCACATCCCCTGCCGCCCGCAGGCCGTAGGCCGGTATAAACGCCTGCGTCCAGATGATCGGCTTGATCAGGGTGATCCAGGACATCATGAACACACACAGCTGCGCGCTGTCCGCCTCCATCCCCGCCAGACGCACGACCGGCCGGGTCAGCGCAAAGATCAGCAGGGAAAACGCGACCACCGTCACTTCCGCAAAGATACTCAGTTTTTTGATATAGTAGACGGCCTGATCCTTTTCCCCGGCACCGATACACTGCCCGACAATCGTCATCAGGCCGATGCCGATTCCCATCGCACACACGCTGGTCAGATATTCCAGTATATTCGTCATGGCCTGCGCGGCAATCGCGATCGTTCCCAGCGTGGATACAGTGGACTGAATAGCCAGCTTCCCGAACTGAAACATACCGTTCTCAATGCCGGAGGGAATGCCCACGGCGAGAATCACACGGATCAGCACCGGATCCGGCCGAAGCCTCGCGTAATTCCGGATCACGATCACCTGCCTGTCTCTCCGCTGAAAGCAGATCATGACAACCGCCATGAGCACGCGCGAGATCAGCGTGGAGAGCGCGGCGCCCAGCACACCCATATCCAGCGCGAAGATCAGGATCGCATTTCCTGCGATATTGACAAAGTTGCAGATCACCGATACCGTCATCGGCAGACGGGAATTCCCCTCCGCGCGGAAAAAGGACGCATTCGCGTTGAACAGGGCGATAAACGGGTAGGAAAGCACGGTCACCAGAAAATAGATCTGAGAGGCCTCCATCACATCCGCGTCTACCTGTCCGAAAATCAGCTGCAGCAGCGGATACCGAAACACAATACAGACTGCCATAATCCCGACTGAGATCAGAAACATGGTGAGAAACACCTGGTTGGCCGCCTGTCTGCACGCCTCATGGTTGTGCTGGCCCAGATACTGGGAGCACACGATCGTACCGCCCGCCGCCAGCGCCACAAACACCTGCAGCACCAGCGTGTTAATTGAATCTGTCAGGGAAACCGCGGAGATCGCCGCACTCCCGACATTGCTCACCATCACAGTGTCCACCGTCCCCATCAGGGCGTTCAGGAGCTGTTCGATCATCAGCGGAACCAGGAGCAGATACAGATCCCGGTTGGTGAACAGCAAGTCTTCTTTTCTGATATCCGGTTTATTACCTGTTTTTCTTTTCTTCATATGTTTTCCGATTTTCACTTCGCTACGGGGCAAACCTTTCCCGCAAAACAAAATAATCCGGCAGATATGCCGTTTTGCGTGAATCCTATCTTAGCACCATTGCCTCAATTTTGAAAGTATTAATTTCTCCGGACATGATTTCATCTCTTTTTTCATATATGATCGCGCGCAAAATTTCCCTTTCGGAATCCGCAGATCTGTCGCCGCCGAAAATTCTTGCAATACGAACCGAAAAGAGTATAATTTGAATCAGCGGCCGATCGGGGACACCACTTTCTGTCGCTATATAAAACGTGCCATGTTCTCCGGGATTTTTGTCTGACTTTACCGATGATACAAATTTTCCCGGGAGTGCATGATCAAAAAGGAGGATACTATGAGCAGTTATACCACTCAGATGGATGCAGCACGAAAAGGCGTTATCACACCGCAGATCAAAACCGTAGCAGAAAAGGAGAACCTTCCGGTCGAACAGCTGATGCAGCTTGTCTCCGAAGGAAAGGTCGCCATACCCGCGAACAGGCTCCACACCTGTCTGGCTCCGGAGGGCGTCGGCAGCATGCTGCGCACCAAGATCAACGTCAACCTGGGCGTCTCCAGGGACTGCAAGGACTATAACATTGAAATGGAAAAGGTCATGAGCGCCGTGAAGCTCGGCGCAGAAGCAATCATGGACTTATCCAGCCACGGAGATACACAGCCGTTCCGCCGGAAGCTGACGCGGGAATGTCCGGCTCTGATCGGCACCGTGCCGGTCTATGACAGCGTGATCCATTACCAGCGCGATCTCGCCACTCTGACCGCCAGGGACTTTGTCGACGTCGTGCGGCTGCATGCGGAGGACGGCGTTGACTTTGTCACGCTTCACTGCGGGATCACCCGGAAAACCATTGATCAGATAAAAAAGCATAAACGCAGGATGAATATCGTCAGCCGCGGGGGCAGTCTGGTCTTCGCCTGGATGTCCATGACCGGCGAGGAGAACCCATTCTATGAATATTATGATGAAATCCTGGATATCTGTGAGGAATACGATGTGACGATCTCCCTCGGGGACGCCTGTCGTCCGGGATGTCTGGCGGACGCGACGGATGTCTGCCAGATTGAAGAGCTGGTTCGTCTGGGCGAGCTGACAAAGCGCGCCTGGGATCACAATGTACAGGTCATGGTGGAGGGACCCGGACATGTTCCTCTCGATCAGGTCGCGGCCAACATGAAGGTGCAGCAGACCATCTGTATGGGCGCACCCTTCTATGTGCTCGGTCCGCTGGTCACAGACATCGCACCCGGATATGACCATATTACTTCAGCCATCGGCGGCGCGGTGGCTGCAATGAACGGCGCGGCGTTCCTGTGCTATGTCACACCGGCGGAGCATCTGGCGCTGCCCAATGTCGAGGATGTGAAGCAGGGCATCATCGCCTCAAAGATCGCCGCGCACGCAGCTGACATCGCGAAAGGCATTCCCGGCGCAAGGGATATCGATGACCGGATGGCGGACGCCCGCCGCAATCTCGACTGGGACGCACAGTTCGCCTGTGCGCTTGACCCGGAAACGGCGAAAGCCATCCGCGACGACCGGCTGCCCGAGGACGATCACAGCGACACCTGCAGCATGTGCGGAAAGTTCTGTGCGGTACGCAGCATGAATAAGGCGCTGTCCGGGGAGTATATAGATATTCTGTAATCATCATATAAATTTCACAAAAGTTTGGGAGACACCCGGATGGGCGTCTCCCGTTTTTGTATACTTTATCCTGCGTTACTACCCCGTTTCTGCCTATGACATGTGGGAATAGCAAGAAGTTCCCGCACCCGCGTCTCCAGACAGCTTTCAATCGCCGTCAGATGTTCTTCCGGAAGGTTAATGACAGGGTGCCGCCTGAACCGAAAACCGATCATCCGCCTGAGCTGTTCTTTCTGCCTGCTGCCCATAACCTCCGCACATACCTCCTCATAGGAAATTCCATAAGGATTGGAACGTGTTTTTGCATATTCCTCCAGATGAGGGAGATCATCCCGACCCGCATAACAGAACAGCGACAGGCCATTATCAAAAACAGGAGCCGGCTCCGTGATCTTTCCGCTGTGATTATCCCGCAACACGCCGAAATTACCGAAATGCCGATCCTCATTATAAATCAGCGCGTCAAACACCAGCATACTCCGGATCTGCTCGGAAAATTCCGATCCCAGATGATCATAGTAAGAGAGACAGGCGGCAAGCCCGCCCGATTTCACGAGATGCCCGATCGGAATGTAGGCTGTGTCAATATCCGTAAACAACGCACATTTGGATGCCGTGATCCCTTTCCAGTTCTCAAGATCATAATGAACAGCATTCAGACGCATCCTCTCAGCGATTTGAGAAGCATAATATTCACAGTACGGCTCCCGACCCGTATTGGACGCGCCGCTGGTGCCGCCCTTATACAAATAAATGCCGTCCTTTTCAATATACCGCCACGCTTTTGGCAGCATACCATTCGTAGTCAGTTCCGGCGAGGTGGTAAATGCCTGACGGCTCCCTCCCGCACCGGTATACGCCACCAATGCAAGCATCTCCGAAAAACGGTTTTCATACAGATTATATTGCGCAAATTTCCCTTCAAAGTTTTCCGGAACCACCCAATAACTGTCGTTTAATGACAGCCCTTTACAAACGTCAATAATCCCCTTTGTGTCATTATGGCTTAATCCGAGTGTCTTCAGTATCTCGTCCACAAAAGTGCGGTTTTTGGGAATCACACGTTTTTCCAGCCATCGGATCATGCCTTCCCCGGTTCGTTCCATATCCAGAGGCATCAAATATTCCTGAGCTCCATTAATCCATCGGATCTGTGCCACAAGTCCGGCCAGTCCCTGCTTTCCCATAGAAAACCGAAGCAGTTCTGTATCATAAATACGGAGGCTGTAAATCTGTTCCATTCCTTTCACTCCCATGAACTGTTTTCTGTATGGTATCATACATGAAAATATATCTCAAATGCCAGTCATTTTTTATTTAGGAACTGTCACGAAATAGTTACTGGTCACTCCCTGACCACGCAGGGTCTGCCCCAGCGAAGCGAGGGTACTTGCTGCGGGGGCAGGCCGAAAACGTTGCGATTTCGAAATAACTTGATAACTTGGGCAGATTGTGCCGAATAATTCGTGAAGCACAGCCGATAAAAACGCAGGCGTAGCGAGCTCCGCCGAGGCTTTTAGAGGTTGCGATTCGCATATCAAGGCGGTGCAAGATGCATAAGTTATTGATCGACAGTTCCTAATCTCATCCGGCATCTCACATTTCTGCTCCGGGCTCCCCAGAATATTACTTATTTTTTCTCAGGTTCTCACTGATCTCAATTCCGAACTTTTCCTTCAATATGAGCGGTATTTCCTCAAAGGACAGTTCTCTTTCCGTACGCCTGCCGTGAATCACCTCCCGGTAGGTACGGTTCGTCAGCGCACGGTAACCTTCCGGCGTGCGGATATTCACAACGCGTTTCTGCCGGAACATCGACTGATCCGATTGGGACAGGAAATAATTTAATGCAGCAAAATCTATCTCATGGGCCGCGGCATCGCAGAACATCACCTCCAGGCGTTCCCGGCGATCCATGGGATCATCATAAATATCCCGGCTTACATTCACCTTCCGTATGGTTCCGTACCAGTTCCGCTCGATTGTTCGCACACAGAAATACTCGCCCCGCATCTCCTGCCAGCAGCCCTCCGGACAGTCTGTGCCCATCGACCGCAGCTGTTCTCCTGCTCCGGACAGTGTGTCATCCGGCGTTTGCCGTTCTCCCTGTTCCGACATTTTTATGTCCGGCGGCAGCTGCAGCGCCCCCGGCGGCATGGCGCCGCCAATGCCGGCTTCACAGAAATAACGCTGTCCGTCCAGGAACACGATGGTCGCCCGATGGTCGATCAGATTCTCCCGCGGGTACTGCAGCCCGAACATCACCCGGCACAGACATGGCCGCGCGTCAAAACCGACGGACTGCAGCATGCGGCAGAAAAAGCCGTTCGTCTCAAAACAATATCCGCCTCGCCTCCGGGTGACAAGTTTCTCAAACAGACTGTCCTCATCCAGCAGAATCTCTCTGTGAAAATCATAGACATCCAGGTTTTCAAACGGTATGCCGCATTGATGCGCGTAGATCAGCGCATCCAGCGTATCTTTGGAGATCGTCAGATCTCCTGTATAATTAATTCGAGTCAGGTATGCTTCTATCTGCCGTTTTGTATACACAAAATTCTCCTTTTAAGTGCTTATAAATTTTTCGTCATGAAACCGGGATCCCAAAACAATGAATGAGACTGCCTGTGCTCCATTCATGGCCTTCTGACTCCTGTACAGCATCATCATAAATACTCGATTCCCATCATGGTCAGCCCGTGCGCCGGAGCCGTCGGCCCGGCCGCGCCGCGATCCTTCGCCTCCAGAATCCGCGCCATCTCCTCCGGCCCGCGTCTCCCCATACCGATCTCAATCAAAGTACCCGCGATGATCCTCACCATGTTATAGAGAAAACCGTCTCCGCATAGGCGGATGGTAATCATCTCCTCATTTCGGGTGACTGTACAGGAACAGATCGTGCGAACGGTCGTTTTCGCCTCCGTGTTGACCGAGCAGAAGCTTTTGAAATCATGCGTTCCCTCCAGAACTGCCGCCGCAGCTTGCATCGCTCCGAGATCCAGGACGTAATGGAGAAAATATGTATCCAGCCGCCGCGTCGGCAGCGGAAAGGTACGGTTTAAAATCCGATATTCGTATGTCTTTCTGCTGTCGCAATGCCGCGGATGCCAGTCCGGAGGCACTTCACGGGAATCCTGCACCACGATGTCGGCCGGCAGACCCTGATTTACGGCATAGGAAATCTTTTCGGGCGGGATGCGCGTCGCGGTATCAAAGACCGCTACATTTCCGAGAGAATGCACCCCCGCATCTGTCCGGCTGGCTCCGATCACGCGAATCTCCTCGCCCAGCAGCCTGGTCAGAGCCGTATTCAGAACTTCTTCGATTGTAAGCCCGTTCGGCTGCAGCTGCCAGCCGTGGTAGCCGGTGCCGTCATAGGCGACCACAAGTTTGATTCTTTTCATACGCATTCCTGCCCATCTGACTCCGGCACCATCATACCATATACAGTATCCGGATGACGATCACAGCCGCCATAAAGAGAAGGATCACCGCATAGGCTGCATAGTCTCTCCGCTCATACACCAGCGGTTTCATCTTCGTCCGTCCCTCGCCGCCCCGATAGCATCGCGCTTCCATGGCAAGCGAGAGATCGTTGGCCCGCCGAAACGCGGAGACGAACAGCGGAACCAGGATCGGAATCAGACTTTTCGCCTTCTGCAGCAGCCCGCCCTCATCAAAACCGGCTCCCCGCGCCATCTGTGCCTTTTTTATCTTATCCGCCTCCTCGGCAAGGATCGGGATAAAGCGCAGGGCGATCGACATCATCATGGCGATTTCATGAACCGGAACCCCGATGCGGGAGAAGAAACGCAGCCCCTCCTCCATGCCGTCCGTCAGCTTATTCGGCGACGTCGTGAGCGTCATCACGGAGGTTCCGACTACAAGAAAGATCAGACGCAGCGAATAATAGATTGTATTATGTATCCCCGTCCCGGTAAGTGTGATCACACCCAGACGGCAGACGACATCCTCCGCCTGTGTGAAAAACAGGTTGCAGACGGCGGTAATCACGATCAGTACCCAGATCGCACGCACGCCTTTGCACATAAACCCAAACGGGACTTTGGACAAAGCAATCATACAGATCAGAAAGGCCGTCACCACGATCCACCCCGCAATCCCGTTTACCAGAAACAGGGCGACAATATATAAGATGGTTGAAAACAGTTTCACGCGCGGGTCCAGTCTGTGAATGACAGAATCTGCCGGATAAAACTGCCCGAGTGTAATATCCTTTAACATAAGCTCCCATGCGCTGCTGTCGCAGCGCGCCAACATCTATGAAAGCCCATCGCTCCGCTCTTCGAGCTCCCGCGATGGCCGCCGGTATTCGCAATCCGGGCTATCGCCCTACTTGCTCATACCCGGCTTGGTCGTCGAATATCCAGCCATCTGGCCATGCAAGCATGCCCATCTGTCTGTCTATTCACGACACTTTCATAGTAATTTTATGATTTCTTTCTTTGCTTCTTCCAATGTCGTCACAGAACCGTTCACCGGATACCCCTTTTCACGCAGATCCGACAGAAGATACGTCACCTGCGGAGCCGCCAGGGAAGCCTCCTCCAGCTCGCGTACATGTACAAACACCTCCGACGGCGTTCCGTCCAGCATGATCTCTCCCTGATTCATCACCACGATCCGCTCCACATAATCCGCCACGTCCTCCATGCTGTGAGAAACCAGCAGCACGGTCATATGAAGCCTGTCATGCAGCGCAGCGATCAGCCGGAACAGTTCGTTCCGTCCCTGCGGATCCATACCGGCCGTCGGCTCATCAAGGATCAGGATGTCCGGCTCCATGGCAATCACACCGGCGATGGCGGCGCGCCGTTTCTGTCCGCCGGACAGTTCAAAGGGAGACATCTCCCAGCAGTTCTCGTCCAGCTTCACCTGGCGCAGAGCCGTTTTCGCCTTCTCAAGAGCAGCCGTTTCATCCAGCCCCTGATTTTTCGGGCCGAACGCGACGTCCTTTAAAACCGTCGTCTCAAACAGCTGGTACTCCGGATACTGAAAAACCAGCCCCACCTTTCCGCGCAGGGCGCGCAGGGAAAAATCGGGTGCGGAGATATCCTGCCCCCCATAACAGATCTTCCCGGTTTTCGCTTTGAGCAGGCCATTGAACAGCTGAATCATCGTGGATTTTCCGGAACCGGTATGCCCGATAATCCCGATAAAATCGCCGTCATAAACCGTGAGATCAATATTCTTCAACGCCTGCCTCTCATAGGCGGTTCCCGCGCCGTAGGCGTAGGAAACCTGCTCCAGGCGCAGTATTTCCTTTTTCTGTGTGTCTGGAAAAGAATTCCTGATGCTGCCGGCCTTTAAATCGGCAGTTTCTGCGGAATCAGCTTTCCTCATCGCAGCTGCATTCCCGCATAAATCAGGCCGCAGCACCCGCTCACACAGTGCATCCAGCAGTTCTGCCCGGTTCAGAATCCCGTCCGGCAGCGGATAGCCCTCTTTTTTCAGCTCATAAGCGAGACGGGTCATCTGCGGCACATCCAGCCCATAATGCTGCAGCTCCTCCACCTCAGAAAAAATCTCCCGCGGTGTCCCCCGCATCACGACTCTTCCCTGATCCAGCACAAATATGAAATCCGCGTCCGCTGCCTCCTCCATATAATGTGTGATCAGAATAATCGTCACACCCTCCTCCCGATTGAGGCGGTGCGCCGTACGGAGAACCTCCTGCCGGCCGTTCGGGTCGAGCATGGCGGTCGGTTCATCCATGATAATACATTTCGGACGCATGGCGACTACACCCGCCACTGCCACGCGCTGCTTCTGTCCGCCGGACAGTTTATTCGGTGAATGATGCCGGTAGTCCGTCATATCGACCGCCGCCAGGCTCTCCTCCACCCGGGTGATGATCTCCTCTGTCGGGACACCGATATTCTCCGGTCCGAAGGCCACATCCTCTTCCACCACGCCGGCCACGATCTGATTATCCGGATTCTGAAAAATCATCCCGGCAGACTGTCGGATATTCCATGTCTCATCCTCATCCTTCACATCTTTTCCATCCACAAAAAGAGTTCCCTCCGTGGGGGAGAGAAGTACATTCAGATGCTTGGCAAAGGTAGATTTTCCGGATCCGTTGTGACCCAGGACAGCAATGAACTGTCCCGACTCAACCTCGAGATCGATCCCATCCAGTGCCGGAATCTCACCGATCGCCTGTCCCTCTTCATCTCTTCGAACAAAATAATGTTTTAAATTCTTTGCTGTTATAAACGACATATCTTCCCGGACCCCATCTGTCTGCTGATGACGCTTTCTTTCTGTAAAAATCGTCTGACATCCTGCCATCCGGATGTGCAGGCACATCCATCTGTCTATTAACGATACGTCATCATACATACTTCGCAACAGGTGCGAAGTACTGTACTGAATAGTTACGACGGCTCTGTCATCGTATATATTCCTGATACTTTGTCAGCTGCCCGGTCAGCTGCATCTGAGAAAATCCATTTTGCCGGAGTGCCTCGTACAGCACGATCGACACAGAGTTGGCCAGATTGAGTGAACGTGTTTCACCCATCATCGGAATCCGCACGCAGCGTTCCCGGTTATATGCCAGTATTCTCTCCGGGATGCCGGCACTCTCCCTGCCAAACAGGATATAGCAGTCCTCTTCGTAGCGAACATCCGTGTAAACCTTCTGTCCTTTGGTCGTCGCCATATACATGACAGCACCCGGATTTCGCTCCAGAAAATCATCATAATTGATATACGTAGTCACATCCAGATCCTGCCAGTAATCCATACCGGCGCGCTTCAGCGCCTTTTCTGACAATTGAAAACCGAGCGGTTCGATCAGATGCAGACGTGTACCTGTCGCCACGCAGGTTCTTCCGATATTCCCGGTGTTTGAGGGAATCTCCGGCTCATAGAGTACAATGTTCAGATTCGTCATAATTACATCCTGTTTCTATTGCCCGACAGCACGGCAGGCAAAATCCTCTCTTATTGGGACTCAGACTCCCTGTAAAGAACTATCCTCCGTGCGCAGCTTCTGAACAAATCGCTCCAGCCGGTCCAGCGCCTCCTTCAGTGCATCCAGAGAATACGCATAGGAAATCCGCAGGAATCCCTCGCCGCACGCGCCGAACGCCGTGCCCGGAACGACAGCCACCTTCTCCTCGTCCAGAAACCGCATGGCAAACTCTTCCGAGCTCATGCCAAACTCCTGTATGCACGGGAAAATATAAAAGGCGCCGTAAGGTTCGAAGCATTTCAGCCCCATCTCCCGGAAACGATGAATCAGATAACGCCTCCTGCCATTGTAGGCCTCTCGCATCATCGCCACATCATCATCGCCGTTTTTCAACGCCTCCACCGCCGCGTACTGGCTGGTCGTAGGCGCACACATGATGGCAAACTGATGAATCTTCAGCATTTCCCGGATGATCACCTCCGGTCCGCAGACATAACCCAGACGCCAGCCGGTCATGGCAAACGCCTTTGAAAACCCATTGATATAGATCGTGCGGTCCCGCATTCCCGGCATAGAAGCGATGGAGACATGCCCGGCCTCCGTGTATGTCAGCTCCGCGTAAATCTCATCCGTAAGCACATAGAGGTCATTCCCGACGATGATATCCAGAAGACTCTCCAGATCCGCTTTCTCCATCACCGCACCGGTCGGGTTGTTCGGAAACGGCAGCACCAGAATCTTCGTCCGGGGCGTGACCGCCGCCGCCAGCTCTTCCCGGGTCAGGCGGAACTGATTCTCCTCCTTCAGTTCAATCGGAACCGGGACACCGCCTGCCAGCCTGACACAGGGCAGATAGGAAACATAACTCGGCTGAGGAATCAATACCTCGTCCCCCGGATCCAACATCGCGCGGAACGCCAGATCAATCGCCTCGCTCCCGCCTACAGTAACCAGCGTCTCCTTGTTACAGTCGTAGTGCAGGTCATATTTTCTCGCCAGATAGTTTGTGATCTCTGTTTTCAGTTCTTTCAGACCGGCATTGGAAGTATAAAAGGTTCTGCCCTTTTCCAGAGAATATATCCCCTCATCGCGAATGTGCCACGGCGTGTCAAAATCCGGCTCGCCCACACCGAGGGAGATCGCATCCTTCATTTCACTGACAATGTCAAAAAACTTCCGGATGCCGGACGGTTCTATTTCAGTAATTACTTTTGACAGGGGATTTCTCATGGCGTCATCAGCATCCTTTCGTCTTTGGCCTTCTCAGCCATAATCGTACCGTGATCCTTATATTTCTTCAGAATAAAATTCGTTCTCGTACTCAGAACGGAATCCAGCATCGCCAGCTTGTCGGAGACAAACTGCGCAGCCTCCCGCAAAGTCTTCCCCTCGATCGTGACCAGCAGATCATAACTGCCGGAGATCAGATATACCGCGTTTACCTCCGGATACTTATAGACGCGCTCTGCGATCTCGTCAAAACCACGTCCCCTCTGCGGCGTCGCACTGACCTCAATCAGAGCGGTTACCTTTTCAATGGAAGTCTTGTCCCAGTTGATCAGTGTATGATAGCCGCAGATCACATGCTCTTCCTCCATCGCCTTCAGCTCATTCGCCACAGCGATCTCCTCCTCGCCGAGGATGACCGCCAGCTCGCTGATACCGATACGGCTGTTCTTCTCAATGAATGCCAGTATTTTCTCTCTCATAACAATCTCCATTTCATAAAACCCTGTGAATCTCATCCCGGGCAGGGCGCTCCAGGAAACGTCGTTCTCCTTCATTCAGGATGACCCGGTCATTCCCCGGCACGGCCTTACCGATCACTGCAGCGGGAATCCCGGCAGCCTGCAGAACACACGCCAGCGAACCGCCGTCCGGCACAGCCATCAACATGCTTCCTCCCGATATCAGCTGATAAGGATTCATGTCGAGGAAATTACATATTTCAATGGTTTCCTGACGGATCGGTATCCTTTTCAGATCGATTTCAAGACCGATGCCGGAGCTTTCCGCAAGCTCCCACAGCGCGCCAAAAATCCCGCCCTCCGAAACATCGTGCATCGCCGTCACGCCATATTCAGCTGCCAGCGCCGCCTCCGGCAGTACAGAGATACAGGCGTCAAACGCTTCCGCAGCCTCCACCATATAAGCAGGAAAATGCTGCCGCAGCTCCTGTCCGTTACAACGTGCAATCCGGGCGGTCCCCTCCAGTCCGATCCATTTTGTCACAAGAATATCATCCCCGGGGCTGACCCCGCCGGGATAAATCATTTTATCCTCGTACACTTTGCCCATCCCGCTCACCGAAATCACCGGCCGGTTTACCGCAGATGTAACCTCTGTATGTCCGCCCAGGATCTGTATGCCGACAGACTCACATTCCGCTGCGATCAGCTGAACCATCCCGCGCATGACAGGCTCTTCCAGTTCCGGCGGAAGCAGAGCCGTCAGCAGCAGTCCGACCGGCTGCGCTCCCGTACAGGCCAGATCATTGCAGACCGCGTGAACCACCCGCTTTGCATCCGCCTCATCTGTCCACACAACAGGGTCTGTGCAGAGCACGGCAGCCTCCCCCTCAGACAGTCTGACAGCGGCGCTGTCCGCACCGATACCGGCGCCGATCAGCACATCGTCTCTCTCCAGACAAAACTGTCTGAGGACAGATCTTTTTAATACATTTTCCGGCAATTTCCCATCTTTCATCTGTTACGCCATCTCACTTTATGAAGGCCGGATACTGTTACTACGGCGAAGCTTTTAAAGACTGCGATTCGCGTATCAGCCTGCACAGGATATGCATATTATTTCGGGACAGTTTCTTACTCCAAAGTCGTATCCTGCGCAGTATCTGTTTCACCATCAGCGGATGAAGATTCATCCTCAGTCGTCGTCCCTGATGTATCCGATGTCTCTGTTTCTGTTTCTGATGTCTCTGTCTCCGATGTCTCCGCCTCCGCTGCTTCCGCTGCTTCCGCTTCTGCCGCTGCTGCTTCCGCCTCCGCAGCAGCCTGAAGAGCGGCGGCATTCCACTGTGCCGCAGCCGCCTGGATCGTCGCCAGATTTCCGGTCGCAATCGCCGCATTCATGGCAGCCGTCGCCTCCGCACTGGAGGAGGCTGTGCCCACCTCATAAATGGTCGGAGACATCTGATATGTCGTCGTATTAAAAACCTCACGGCTTTCCTCCACGCCGTCCACTGTCACAATCTTCCATAAACGGGCTGTCTTCCCTGTATGCGAACTCTGCACTTTTGTGATCGAACCGATGGCAGCACTGGAAGCCCGGTACTGTACCGTGGCTTCTGTCGTGCTGGTCGTCTCACTCTCAAAGGAGACCTCCCGGTTCGACGCGCGCGTCTCCTCTCCGTATACTGTAAAAGTAATGGTAGCACCATCCGCCGTCCCCTCAATATAAATCGGCGAATCCGTATTGTTTACAAACTTTAAGTCCTTGTATGTGCCTGCGATCGCCGCGTCGGCAGAAGGATCGACATACGTGACAATCATGGAGTGCCCGTAGCGCTCCGTAATCTCCAGCTCCGCCCGAATCACGGCATTGTACAGTGTCGTGGAAACCTGGCAGATACCCCCGCCATAGGTCTCGACTGTCGTTCCGTTCTCATAAGAACCTGCCAGTTCATATCCGTTCTCCGCGGAAAACGGGCTGACCGCCTCGTAAACAGAAAAAGTCTCTCCCGGATAGATCACACTGCCGTTGATCTTGGCCGCGCCGTTTTTCACATTGGCCTTTCGTCCGCTGGCGGAGGAAGAATAATTTGTGCTGTATGTCCCCAGTACATCCTGAACCTTCGACAGCTCCTCCTCCGTTCCCTGCGGCTCCGTCACCGCAACAGCCAGCTCTATACTGGCATCCTCCTGCCAGCCATCTGAAAAATACTCCGCGATCAGCGTCACGGACGCATCCACATCAACCTCCCGTCCATTCTGCCCCTCGACAATCACGAACTCTCCATTCTCACGGGTAAGGCCGTAATCAATCGCGTCCTGATTAATCTCATCCGCATGCGCCTTCAGAAACGTTTCGATCTGATCCTCATCCGCCGTCAGCGTAAGAGGCAATATCCGATCCTCATTCTCCAGATCCTTCTGTTCCTTATAACGCCTGACCAGATTCCCGGTCTGCCCGTACCCGAGCGCCTCCTGCAGCACAGCATCCACGTCCTCCTCAAACCCGAGTTCCTCCAGCGTAGTCTCAATCGAACTCTCATCCGCCGTCAGCGTGACCGTCTCCTGCGCTATCTCCTCCACATAATCACGGACCGCCTCTTCGGCCTCTTTCAGCGTCATGCCTCCCACCGACACGCTGCCGATATAAATCCCGTCCGGAATCGTCTCCGCATCCGTATCCGCCGCCTGAGCATCTGTCAGGCAAAAAACGGCAGAGACAATCATCGCAGCCGCGATCACGGGAAACACTTTCATCCATTTCTTCATATCATATCTCCATTCCGCCGCCGGAAACGACGGCATAAATCACAATGAAGGTCCGCCTGCCCGGACAACACCTCCTCAGACAGACAGAGACAACAGCATAGATAATACAAGAGCCGCCACGATCAGAATCGCGATGATTGCGGTCAGAACCCTTCGTCTTTTCGTGTTTTTATACATGCAGCCTTTCCTCCTGTTCCGAAACGCGCCCGTACTTCACATAAATCTCATTGATCATACGGGATGCTTCACTCCTCGTCATATTTTCCACATCCACATGATTCTCTATTCTATGATAAATAAACAAATGATTCAAGTCTCTTTTTTGAGCCGGTGTGATCTTTCCCTGTTTTTTCACCCGAAACATAAGCGGCTGCGGCACAAACAGTTCCGGCTCCGTCTGCCCATAACGTTCCTTCAAAAGAAAAAACAGCCGGCAGGCCGCTTCCGCGTCATCAAAAGCCCGGTGACACCTGTCTCGCTGAATATGAAAAAACGCACAGAGAGAGTCCAGCGATTTGCTCTCCGGCTCCTCCAAAACCTTTCGCGCAATTTTCAATGTATCCACACCTTTCCGCTCAAACAGATAACCGCAGTTCACTGCCGCCTGTTTCAGGAAGCTGTAATCAAACATCAGATTGTGGCCAAGCAGGGGAAGATCCCCGGCAAAAGACAAAAATGTCCCTATCGCCTCTTCCGGATCCGGCGCACTGCTCACCATCTCATCCGTGATACCGGTCAGCCGGATGATCGTTTCATCCAGACTGCGGTGCGGATTGACAAAAATCTGAAAGGTTTCCTCCATCCTGCCGTTTTCTGCTTTTACCGCACCGATCTCAAGTATCCGATCTGACTTTACCTTCAGTCCGGTCATCTCCAGATCAACCGCAACAAATGAATCCATACTCCTATTCCCTGTGTAATTTACGTCATCATACGTACTTCGCAGCAAGTGCGAAGTACTATCCTGAACAGTTACCTTTCATCATCTCCCAGATCCCGCAGCACATGTTTCAGCTCAATCATGCGATCCCGCAGCTGTGCGGCTGCCTCAAAATTCAGTTCCGCGGCTGCTTTCTCCATTTTCTTTGTCACATCTTTTATCAGTTTTTCCAGTTCTTTTTTACTCATGGACTCCGGATCCACCGAAAACTCCAGCTCCTCCTTCGCCACCTTTTTCGATATGCTGATCAGATCACGAACCGACTTCTGTATCGTCTGCGGCGTAATCCCGTGAACCTCATTGTAATCCTGCTGGATCTTCCGGCGGCGTTCCGTCTCTTCTATTGCCACGCGCATCGAATCTGTCACCGTATCGGCGTACATAATCACATGCCCGTCGCTGTTTCGCGCCGCTCTGCCGATGGTCTGGATCAGAGATGTCTCAGACCGAAGAAACCCTTCCTTGTCAGCATCCAGAATCGCCACCAGCGTAATTTCCGGGATATCCAGACCTTCACGCAGCAGATTAATGCCCACCAGTACGTCAAAAACATCCAGCCGGAGATCGCGGATAATCTCCGCCCGTTCCAGCGTATCAATATCGGAATGGAGATACTTTACACGGATGCCGACGTCCTTCATATAGTCCGTCAGATCCTCCGCCATCCGCTTTGTGAGTGTCGTGATCAGAACCTTATGTCCATCGACGGTTTCTTTATTTACCTCAGCGATCAGATCGTCAATCTGTCCCTCCACCGGGCGCACATCAATCCGCGGATCGAGAAGCCCTGTCGGACGGATAATCTGCTCTGTCCGCAGAAGCTCGTGCTCATCCTCATAGACATTCGGCGTGGCGGACACAAACAGCATCTGGTCAATATGGCTCTCAAACTCCTCGAAGTTCAGCGGCCGATTATCTAATGCCGACGGAAGGCGAAAACCATAGTCCACCAGTGTCGTCTTTCTGGAGCGATCTCCCGCATACATCCCCCTGACCTGCGGTATGGTGATATGGGACTCATCCACAATGATCAGGAACTCCTCCGGAAAATAGTCCAGCAGCGTGTAAGGCGGAACCCCCGGCTCCAGTCCGGACAGATGGCGGGAATAATTCTCGATCCCGCTGCAAAAGCCGGTCTCGCGGAGCATCTCCACATCAAAATTCGTGCGCTCCGCGATGCGCTGCGCCTCGATCAGCTTATCCTCTCCCTTAAAAAAACGGACGCGCTCCTCCATCTCCTTCTCAATCTCCGCCGCCGCCCGGTTGATTTTCTCCTGAGGCACCACATAATGAGATGCCGGAAAAATCGCGCAGTGCTCCAGCCGCGCTTTGATCTCGCCGGTCAGGACATCCATCTCCGTGATACGGTCGATCTCATCGCCGAAAAACTCTACCCGAACAGCTGTTTCGCCGTAATCCGCCGGGAAAATCTCCAGCGTGTCGCCGCGGACCCGGAAGGTGCCGCGATGAAAATCCATATCATTCCGGTCATACTGCATATCGATCAGCTGCCGGATCACCTCATCCCGATCCTTCTCCATGCCGGGACGCAGGGAGACGATCATGTTCTGATAATCGCTCGGACTGCCGATACCGTAGATGCAGGATACCGAGGCCACGATGATCACATCCTGCCGCTCGGACAGAGCGGCTGTGGCGGAAAGGCGGAGTTTGTCGATCTCGTCATTGATGGAGGAATCCTTTGCGATGTAGGTGTCTGTGGAAGGGACGTAGGCTTCCGGTTGATAATAGTCATAGTAGGACACAAAGTATTCGACTGCGTTCTCAGGGAAGAACTCCTTCATCTCGCCGTACAGTTGGGCAGCGAGCGTTTTATTGTGCGAAATTACCAAAGTCGGCTTATTCAAAGCCTCGATGACATTCGCCATTGTAAAGGTTTTCCCGGAACCGGTGACGCCCAATAAAGTCTGAAACTGGTTGCCTTCTTTGAAGCCTTTTACCAGTTCGGCTATAGCCTGCGGCTGGTCGCCCGTGGGCTCGTATTCGCTGTGAAGCTTGAAAGATTTTTGTACATTCTGCACAAAATCCACCTCCAAATTCAATAGTGAAAAAGTTCGCGTATTCGCCAGAAATTCGTGTAAGCAAGTATTCCGTTTTCGCCCAAAAACAGCATTACACGAATTTTGGTCACCACTTTCGTTTTTTCGGACTGTGCGGCAGTAGTAAAACTAAGCGGACAGGAGCAACCGGATATTACGGCTGCTCCCTCTCCCCTTGCATCTGTTAAGTATTATATTTCTTTAATTCAGATCGTCAATCAATAAAATATATGAATGGTGCCGTATCAATAAAGACCTTATTATATTCTGTCACCATCACGCATCTCCTTCATATATTCGTCTACATCTTTTCCGCGGGTACTTGGCAAAACAAAACTGTCCCAGTCGAGAACAGCTTTTTCAGATGCCTTTCTGTGAGGCTTATTCGGGTAGTCCAATAAAGTCACAATGACCTCAGAGCCATCATAAGTCGTATATCATCATTTTCAATCACTACTGTATTTCCCCGTATAACACCTTTCACTGCAGCAAGCATAACATTCACCTCCATGTAATATCAACTATTGTCTCTATATCTTCGCAATGCCTGCATCACTCATCCATTGACTGCACATTTTAATTAGTATAACACAAGCCAATAAATCTGACTACTGAAAACGCTTCAAAAGGGACACAAATATCACACGTCCGGATTCATCCCAACGGCAGGAACCCATCCATATCAATCATTATATCCTCGATTTCCTCCTCTTTCCGGTCTGAATCTGCCCTCCCCGGCATAACCTCATCCATATATTCCAGCAGTTCCGGGATTTCTTCGGGAATGATATTCGCATTATCCCCGTAGACATCCATCGTGATGATCTCCTTCGCATGGCCCATCAGATTTGACACTGCCTTGGGATTGAAATCATTCTTCAAAAGAAGCGTGCAGAAACTGCTCCGCAGGTCGTGCCACCGGATATCAGACAGCCCTAATTTGTTCAGCAGCTCCTTGTAATAGCGCCAGTGAAAATCCTTGGTTCTCGGTTTCCCATAGTTTGAACAGCATATATAATCCGCATCCAGGAATCTTTTGCCGCGCCTGCTCCGGTTCTTCTCATAACGCTTCCTCTCCTGCAGGATCGCCTCAAACACATAGTCCGGTAGGGGGAGGACACGGCGGCTGGAAGATGTCTTTAAACAGAGCTCACTTTTCGTCGTCGCATGTTCATCCACAGCATAAGGCTCCCGGTTCAGTTCTTTCCCAAGCTGGCGTTCCACCGATAGTGTACGGTTGATGTAATCCACATCTGAATACTTTACCGCGTTGATCTCCTGCCTGCGGAGCCCCATCAGCACGTTAAACAGCACCTGCATATGAATCAGGCTGGCTTCACTCATCTCCATAAGCCGTTGTATCTGTTCCATATTCAAGGTCTTTGCCGTATCTATATTCATTCCCTGATTCATATTCGGCAAGATTAGATCGTACAGCACATAGGATGCGAGCATCCGAGACGTATTCTCTACCGTTGCACGGTAAATTTCATCAAGCCAGTAGATCAGATAATCAGCCAATCCATATTTTCCTTTTAAAATGTATCGGAAAGGTGCTGTAGTCAAAAAATATGAGCGCTCAATACCAGTTTCTCAACTTGAACTTATTTCTAAAGCATTTTTGTATAAACGATAACAATAACTAAAAACCATTCTATCATCTATATATTTTATACAACAAACCCTCTTGACACCTGTTGTTTTAAGCGAAACTACATTATATGTCATCAAGCAACTATATTTGAAGCATTTTAACATATAATAGAATAAGCATGAATATAAACAGTTGCAAATTGCATCATTTTATACTATATTTATCATATATTAATAATCGAGGTGAGTATTATGACTACCATCAGCATCAGACTTGATGATAAAGATAAAAAAGAACTGGAGGTTCTCGCAGATGAGTAAAATCCAATTCTCAGAAGATGCATGGGAAGAATATCTTTATTGGCTCTCCCATTGTTACGGGGTATATGCGCAGGATTTAGTAAAATCACCTTGCCGCTCAGCCGATATAGGCATCTTCCACACTATGTGTGAAATCCTGTTTATCCAGCCACTCCTTTTCTTTCTCAGTTTCGGGAATGTCAATTCTCTCAATCTTAAAAATAACAGGTCTCGTGCCATCGTTACAGCAGGCAATCATCATCCTGTCATCATTCGTCCAATTGCGCATAATCGAGCCACCCTGCAATGCCGCATACACATATCTGCTGATTGCATCCCACGCTTCTCCGCAAAATTTGCCATTCATCAAGTGGTAAAAATCATCTTGTTCAGGTGTCCTCTTTAGCAGGAAAGTGTCACCGGCTTTGAAGCATGGACAGATACCCGAATCAGGGTCAGCAAGATACTTCTTTTGGTATTCTGGAAATACCTTTGTTTCCAAGACTGTTATTTTACATTCATGCTGCATATATCAATACCTCCACGTCACACATCAATATCTTCACTTTCCATATAAAGCGGCTGCTCTCCTTTATTTTTCATGAACAAGTTTTCCGGTCATGTGTTGGATATGAACAGCAATCATCTGAACATTCTTTCCATCTCTTTTCCATTCCGCTTCAATTTCCTCTTCTGACGGGTAATATTTACCTGCCAGTTTATGTGCTTTCTCAAAAACGGTATCAGAATCATCTATAAGTTCAGCCTTTCCCATCACAATGACACTTGTAATGTAGAATGCCCAGTCACCGTCTTTTTGCGAACCACGGTTCCACGTTGTAAAACTTACCTTGTCGCAGTTTTTTATCGCATCTATTTTGTGTCCTTGTTTTGCGCCGTGAAGGTACAGGGTGTTTTCATCTTCATCGTAATAAAAGTCGATCGGGACACCATACGGATAACCATCATCACCGATTACGGATAACACTCCTCTTTTTTCAGACCTCAAAATTTCTCGACACTCATTGTCGGAAACCAACTGCTTGCGTCTTCTCATATCTCTGAACATTATAATTTCTCCTCTTCAATTTTATTTGTTTATGTGATAGATTGAGTTCAGCAATGCTGTTCCAGCAGGTGTTTTTAACAATCTGTTCATCGCATTTCAAATATTGTCTTCCGAATAATTGGACTCATCAGCATTCACTAAATAATCTGCTTCAAGCAGGATCTGATAGTCTAATCCATCGACATTGGCATAGGTGTGGTGATGAGACACAAAAAAACCACTCGTTCTGTCAGTTCGTCAGAGAAGTCCGTGTCCTGTAAAAAATTCCGGGCAAGGACAGCCCCTCAATTTCCTGATATTTCCCATTTGTATTCCCATATTTTCCCGACACAGCGGAGACAGGCAATATCATGAAGGATTGCCGCTATTTCCAATACAATTTGCTCATGCTCGTTTAGGTTCTCACATTCTCCGATTACCTTTGCCCTTCCAGAACTCTGCAAATCCCTTTGCTGCTTTTTTCTGTTCTGTATCTGTCATAACCCTGCCTCACCATCTCCGGATAATTTACCCAATGATACCATATCTATAAGATTTTCTCAATCTGATATTCACTCAGCCTGACATTGCTCAACACCAAACCAATCCGAATATTCATAACGCGGACCTCCGGCCGCAACCAAAAATAAAATAGAGCCAAAACTCTGT
>JAJQEU010000121.1:0-2540 GCA_021201535.1 Clostridiales bacterium
GGTATCGTAATCCACAGTGTAATCCGCATCCTCCGTCAGCGTGGTGCTTCCCACCGTCACAACAGGTGAGATCGTACTGTCAACCGCGACCGGATCAATGTCCTCCACAGAGCCGACCAGTGAAAGGTCGATCGTGTCACCCGCAGCCGTCACCTCAGTAACAGCAAAGCCCCAGTAAGTGGTGCTTGAATCCGATGTCAGCTGAATCTTTACGGTCGCGGTCGGCACATAGACCGTAGCGCCCGCCAGCTCATCGCCGGAGTACGTTCCGATCAGGTTCTCATCCTCATCATAGATGCAGATATAATCATAACCGGACTCCGTGTAGGTGTACTCGGAGAAGGTCACGTAAATACCATTCTCCGCGCCTTCCAGCGTATAAGTATAAGTTACGTCCTCACTGTTTGCATAATTGTGGTCGCTCTGCAGTACAGCGGGAACCCATTTCGCGTAAAGCGTCGTGTCCTGATCCACCGTGCCGTCGTTTGACGTAAAGTCAAACTCGTTGCCGTCGGTGCAGTCCTCATCCGTGTACCAGCCGACGAACGCATAGCCCTCGCGGGTCGGATTCTCCGGCTGCGTGATCTTGTCAGCCGCAGTGGATTCGGTCTCCTCGGTGTCTTCGGCCGAGTTGCGGTAGATCACCAGTGAATTCGCCCAGTAGCTGGACTTTCTCGTCGTATTGCTGGTGGAAGTCATATAGTGTGAAAGCACCGTCTGAGAATCCACATCGGATCCGCCGTTGCTCTCAAAGGTCACCTCACACTCTTCCTGCACGATTTCAATCCCATAGAAGAACCGGTACTGGTTCTCATAGCAAACCAGGGAATTATACACCGTGTTCTCCGCCGTCGGCAGCTCGATTCCGTCCAGATCAGACCCGGAAATCGTTGTCTCGACATAGTTTGCACTGATGCGCGGTTCCACCGTGCTCTCATTTTCCATGGCGGTCTCAGCCAGATACTTGCGCAGTTCGATCGTCGCGCCCGCACTGTCATCGCTGCTTACCAGTTCATTGTAGTACTCATAAAAGCCATCCTCATAGATACCGCTCATGAAATAACGGGTCGTCCCGAACAGCTCATCATAGGTAAAGGTATTTCCATACACGTCTGATGTATCCAGCAGGTAAGTATCCGTCTCTTCAACCTCCACGCCTGCGATTGCAAGCAGATCTGTCAGGGAAACACCCTCCCCGCTGAATGTCCGGAAGCCGGTCATACCGCACTGGGAAGATCCGTTCGCGAACTCTGAGAGCGCTTCGATCTCATCAGACGTCCATGAATAAGCCACGGTCTGGTCATCCGTCGTTTTGTCATCACCGTCCTCATCAATGATGATGGAAAACACCGGAACGGTACCCGTATAGAAGGTCCAGGTGTCGGAAAAGGTCTGATAGCCCTCCGCCTCGATCGTCACCATATAGGTCTGGGACTGCGGAAAAGTGTAGGTCGTTTCGCCGCTGGTATAGGTAAACGGCTCATGCCCCTCCATCACATAGATAACCGGATCGTCCTCAGTACGGTTGATATACAGGTAATTGCCGCTGAAATAATACTCATCCTCAGTCAGCGTCATTTCCTGCGGAGCATTCGGATATTCCGCGTCCCCGGTATCCGTCGCCGTGTAAGTCACCGTGCCGTCCTCCGCCTCAGTCACATCCACCGGCGTGATCGTGACAGAGGTGATACTTGCCTTCCACTCGTCAGTCACGCTGGTTATGCGCGCATTGGCCGTTCCGGTGTCCCCGGTCTGCCGAATCTGCGTATGGAATGCTGTATCCGTACCGCTGTCATAGAACTCAGGCGCTTCCTGCAGAGAATCATCATCCTCCGGATCATACACATAATAGGAAGTCGTCAGCGTACCGGTGAAAGTACCTGTACCGGTAACAGTTAAGTCATAGGCGCCTGCCTCGCTGGTGTCATAGGCATAGGTATAATCCACACCGGCTGTCAGCGTCTTTCCGCCCGCGGAGACCACCGGCGAAATAACAGTGCCCACCGTCACAGAAGCAATCGCTTCCAAAGAGCCGTATTCGCCCAGATCCACGGTTTCCGCCGCTGTCACAGAGGTGACCGCAAATCCCCACTCATTCGAGGAGCTGTCAGATGTCAGACGGATCTGAACCGTCGCGGTTGCCACATAGATTGTCACACCCGCCAGCGCATCGCCGGTGTACTGACCAAGCTCATTGTCATTACCGTCATAGATGTAGATGTAGTCGTAATTCTTCTCAACATACGTCTGCTCATCAAAGGTAACAAAGATGCCCTTTGTCGCGCCTTCCAACGTGTAACTCCATGTCGTGTCCTCGCCGTCGGCGTAGTTGTGATCGCTCTCGGGGAGAGCAACCGCTTCTTCATCCTCCGTCGATTCCTCGTCCACGGAACCGTCCTCAGCCTCAGCAATGACAGCGGCATCCGCATCCGTCGATTCGGTCGCCAGCGCCGTCATTCCCGTGCAGCCAAACAGCATAGCCGCCGAGAGCAGCCATACCAGGACTTTTTTGGAAATCTTCATCATATAAGAATTTCCTC
>JAJQEU010000121.1:2640-11534 GCA_021201535.1 Clostridiales bacterium
TAAGAATTTCCTCCCTTCTGAAAATATTTATATCAACAGCTTCTCCTTCTGCAAGCCCCCTCCCGGACAGAGCCCTGCGACCACCATCAGGTTCCGCCGGGAAACATAAGCATCCGCCATTAATACCATAAGTTAATCCGCATAGCAGAGGCGTTTCCACCCCATCAGGGCCGCAGCCCCGGCGCCGGTCGTGCCGTAGAACAGCACCTCTTTTCCGATGTCCAGGAAGTTTTCGATCGAGGCGTTCGCCAGCGTACTGCTGGTACACAGAACCAGATCCGCCCATTCGAGGACGGTCGCCTCATAATCCTTCACCCCGTCGAGCACATAGATGCCGAACCGGGTGTCTCCCACATTCGCGGGATCGAGATCCAGCACCTTCACCTGTCGGAAGGTCCGGGACAGTCCCTCCAGCATTGCCGGCTGATAGCCCACCTGCGCGATTTTCATATCCTTTCCGTAGGTTTCGACCAGATACTCCATCGCCTTTTTTGCACAGCCCTCCGGTCCGTCGTTTTTGCAGTGTATGGAGCGGTCGCAGATACCGTAACGCCTCGTCACCGCGTTCAGGGCGGCGATGAAAATCCCCCTGTCGTAGATATTATTCAGGATGTCAAAATCCAGAATCTCCTGCAGCGTTCCGGAGAACTCGACCGGCGCGCAGGTGTAGGCCTGTCCGATGCCGCCGTCATACTCCGCCTGTATCATGATGTCCCTGCCGGTCAGGATCGGAAAATCCTTCCGCTCCGTCTTCCCGATCGCCTCCTCCGGCGACAGCGCGCGGCAGTGAACCGTAATCTCCGCGTCAGATAACTGATGCTCCCGGGCGATGTCCCGGAACTTTTCCTTCAGAATTGAAAACAATTCCTCATTTTTCATGTTTTTTCCCTCCCATGATCTCACAGTTTCACCAAACACATTTCACCATACAGTGTTCGCATAAACATTTCATTTTGTGATTTACGTCATCATATGTACTTTACAGCAGGTGCGAATCACTGTCCTGAACAGTTACCGCATTTTTACATATGGGACGTCTCCATATGAATCAGAATCGATGCGTGCTCTCTTCCGTCCCGGTCCGCGACCGGCCGGATCTCCGCGTCCAGCCCGTACATTTCCCGCAAAAGCGGCTCCGTAATAATCTCCCGCGCGCTGCCCTTCCTTGCCCGGTCCCGCCCCTCGATGGCCAGCACTGACGCTTCCGTGAGAAACGCGTGCGTCGGATAGTGGGAGGTAAAGCACACGCCGATGCCCTGCTCCGCCAGTTCGCGGATGATCTGAAGCATCCGCATCTGATTCCCGTAGTCGAGGTTCGACGCCGGCTCATCCATCAGGATGTAGGAAGACCGCTGCGCCAGCGCCCGCGCGATCAGCACAAGCTGCCGCTCGCCGCCGCTGATCTCCGTGTATATTTCATCCTTTAAAGAAAGAATACCCATCCTCTCCAGCATCTCACAGGTAATCTCCTCATCCGCCTTTCCCGGCGTGGCAAACTGCTGCAAATGTGCGCTCCTGCCCATCAGCACCACGTCAAACACCGTGTAGGGAAACGGCGGAGAGTGATACTGCGGCACATAAGCGATCCGTTTCGCCAGCCGCTCTCTGGTCAGGCCGGAAATATCCTCCCCGTCGATGAGGATACTCCCTCCGAGCAGGGGAAGAAATCCCAGCACCGTCCGGTACATCGTCGTCTTCCCGACGCCGTTGGCTCCCAGGATACACAGCAGCTCCCCCGGCGCGAGGGAGAAGGACAGTCCGTCCAGCACGATTTTATTTTTCTGCTTTCCCCGGTAGCCCAGGACAGCATTTTTTATTTCCAGCATTGTGATCTTACCATTTCTGTTACACTTTCTTTTTTAACTCCCGATATCGTTCATCCGTATACAGGATCATCGGGCGATTCCGGAGCACTTATAGGAAACGGCAAATATTTTTGACATTTCCTATAAATATCCGGACCTGCACCCCGTCACTCGGGCGACAGCCGGTTCAGAATCCGGTACGCCTCATCTCTCGTGAGATCGTACCCGAAAAATGTCTGATAGAAGGTCATGACCTCCTGCTCCATATCCAGATCGGCAAATTCATCCGGATGGAGCGTCTGCGCCATATACATCACCAGAAGAACCTTCTGGATGCCCATATCCCAGTAAAATACACCGGAGGGGCTCAGATAAATCTCCCCGTTCTGCACCGCTGTCAGCGATGCGTAGACGGTATTCGACATGATTTCTTCCTTCAGCTCCTCCACCGTCTCGCCGTCATTCATGCCGCCGTGATCGATGAAGATCACATCCGGATTCCACGACATCAGCTGCTCGTAGTTGATCTGGGAGCGGTTTCCCGCCTCGAGATCCGCCGAGACCGCGATGCCTCCCGCCGCCTCGATGACCTCGATCAGATCGGAATATTTTCCGTAGGTCGTCAGAATATCCACGCCCGCATAGTAGACGGTCGGTTTTTCCTCGTCCGGTATCGCGTCGGTGATCTCCCGCACCATGGCAAGCTTCTCATCAAAATAAGTGCAATACTCCTCCGCCCGCGCTTCCGCATCCTCACCCAGTGTGGCTGCGTAATTTCTCACCTGCTCCTTCACGCCGTCCAGCGTCTCGCTCGTCTCGCCGGCAAGAGCCGCCACACCGGCTTTTTTCAGCTGAGTCAGCTCATTCTCCCGCGGAAATGTGTATACAATATCCGGGTCATAGGTCATCAGTTCCTCAAAATTCACTGAGGTATGAACGTTATTCAGCATCGGAATCTCGCTGATGCGAGAGAACACCTGCTCCGCCCACGGGAAATCCGCGGTCTGCACGTCTGCCCGCACCACGATCTTATCCTCGACCCCCAGCATCGTCAGCAGCTCATAGGAGGGTCCGTAGACCGCTGCCAGCCGCTGAGGATCCTCCGGATACTCCACATCCTCATCCGCGTCCGCATCGCTGTCGTTCTCCCCGGCAAGCAGCGTCACCTCCCGGCCGGACACACTGGCCGTCAGGGTGAGTCCCTCCGGCGCGGTGACTGACGGGATCTCCTCCACGCTCCCCGCCGTTTTCTCCCGGAGTACGACGACGCCGTCCTCACAGCTTACAACCTCCCAGAGATCATCCGCGCGCTCGATCGCGTCCGAGATGGCCTGCGCCGTCTCCTCCGCGTCCGCGCCCACATAGAGATGCACCGGCTGATCCTCGCAGTCCCCGCAGGGATTGCTCGCCAGATCCTGATATACATTGATGCTGTAATCCAGAAACGTGATCGTACCGGAGGCCGTCGCCTCGCCGGTCACCGTGATTTTATATTCCAGATAACTCTCTCCGCATCCGGCAAGACAAAGGCAAAACACCAGAGCCGCCAGAGCCAGGAGAATCTTTCCCGCTTTTTTCATGCCGGAAGTCCCTTTCTTTTCTATTCTGTCGTAATTGTTCAGTACCTTCACAGATACGAAGAAAAATCCATTTAAAATATGACGCATTTCCTGCATTTTTTATACTCATGCAAGAAATCCCTTCCTCCCCTTCGCAAGCAGTGCGACAAATACGGGTGCCCCGATGATCGCCGTCAGGATACCGATCGGCAGATCCTGCGGAAACGGGCATCGCGCCGCGTCGTCCACGATCAGCAGAAATCCGGCTCCCATGACCGCGGTGCAGGGAAGCATCCGCCGGTAGTCCGGTCCCGCCAGTATCCGCGCGAAATGCGGTACGATCAGGCCGACCCAGCCGATCATCCCGCCCACGGCGACGCTCGCCGCCGTCATAAATGTGGCGCATATGATGATGATCCCGCGGTAACGCCTCACCGGAACCCCGAGGGACTCCGCCTCGTCGCTCCCGAAGGATAAAATGTTGATCTTCCACCGGAGCAGTATCAGGATCACACATCCCGCCAGCACCGGAATCAACAGAAACAGTACGTCCGAGTCCGTCACATAGGTCAGTCCTCCCATCAGCCAGAACGCGATGGACGGCATCGTGTCAAACGGGTCCGCCACATACTTTACGATGGAGATGAACGCCTGGAACAGCGCGCTCACCACAATACCGGAGAGCACCAGCAAAACCGGCGAGGAATCCAGCCCACCGCCCACAAACCGGCTGATCGTCAGCGTGATAAACACAGCAGCCAGTCCGGTGCAAAACGCCAGAAGCTGCGTCTGTATCGTCGGAAGCCCGTAGAGAAATCCCAGCGCCGCTCCGAACCCCGCGCCCGCCGAGGCTCCCAGAAGATCCGGTGAAACCATCGGATTCCGGAAAATCCCCTGATAGGAGGCGCCCGACACGGAGAGCGCGCAGCCCACCAGCATCGCCACACAGATCCGCGGCAGCCGGGAACCAAACAGGACCGTCGCCGCTGATTCACTGGAAAACGGCTGTCCGGTGATTCTGCATTTGATTAAATCCAGTATCTCTGCAGGACTGAGAGTGTAACGCCCCAGCGCCGCAGATATCAGAAACAGAACACACAGGATCAGCACCAGTATCCCGATGATTCCTCTTAATTTTCTGTGCTGCCCCATGATCTTACTTCTCCCGAATTCATATAATCTTTCAAAAAAGTGTTTTTCATGCTGTCACTCCGGTCTGATCCACATCCGTCGCGTATTCCGCCGGAAGGAACATATAAATGTACCCGTCCGTCCCCGCGACCTTCACCGCCGCCAGATAGCCGCCGCCGCTCATAAAATAACCGTTTCTCAGTCCCGGCACGAGCGCGGCGATCCGACTCGCGTCAGTGATCGTGTTCTTCTTGCCGAAGTCCTTCTGTATCATAAAATCATCCAGTGAATCCGCCCGGTATGACATAAAGTAAACGCCGAACGGATCACTCAGGCCGTCCATCCCGATATAGGGGTCAAACTCCTGCAGGGTAATGCTCTCAATCTCCACATCCGCATCGATCAGATCATAAAGCCCGTACTGTTCCAGCCATGCGATCGTATGCGTATCCCGCGCATTCACGTAGACGAAAGAATTGTCCAGGTTGAACGCGTAATATTCACAGTCATACTCTCCGTTCCGGGAGAACATAAGCACAGCCACGGCCTGTTCCTCCGGAAAATAAAACTCCTCCGTCTCCTGCTCCGCCCGGTCCGCCCCGATAGCAGCCAGCAGCTCCTGCCTCTGCTCATCCGAAAGGTCGAGCGCGTAGGTCTGGCTGCACCAGATATTTGTCAGGTAAACGTCGCCGTTCTGATAAGCCTCGTTCGCCCACACGGTGGAAGCCGACTCGTTCGTCCCCGCGAACAGCCCGTTCACGCCCTCCTTCACAGCGGAAGTATCCTCCAGTGACAGGAGCTGTTCCAGCTGGTCGAAGGAAGCCCGGTCATAATACCAGACATGCTCTGTTCCGTCCGCGTCCGTGTATGTAAAGGTGATGTCATAGGGAATCACCGTCTGTGCAAACTCATCCTCATCTGTCGCGAGTGCCTGACGCCCGCTCTCGATGAAACCTTTCTGTATCTCCTGAACCAGGGCGATCGCATTCTCATCCTCCAGTGTCAGCTGCGCGGTCAGGTAATATCCCCGACCGGTACTGCTGCCCGACGCTGTCTCATACAGGTATGCCGGCGAACCGACATAGCTGACCGAAACCTGCACCGCCTGCCCGCTGTCGAGATACCGCCGGATACTCTGAAATCCGCCGCTGTCAAAGGCTCCGCAGATCAGCAGCGATACGGCGACTCCCGCCGCCAGGGAGAGTCCCTTGCCCAGTCCCCGGATCCCGCAGGAAAACAGAGCCTTCCTCCAGAACAGATGTACCACCGCAAACCCGGCAATGCCGAGCACAATGCCCAGCCCCGGACTGAATGTATATAAGAAAGAAAAAATCAGCGCAAACGCGAAAAAGGATGTCACCGCAATCAGCCACTCGGACAGGAAACGGTTCGTCCCGGCGATCCCCGCCGCCTCCGCTTTTCTTTTTCTTATCAGTATCACAGACAAAACCAGCATCGCAGCCGCGGCCATGCTCCATCCGATCAGCCTTCCCGGTTCGACGGACGGCACGATCGGTTCCGCCAGCGGACGCAAATACTGAGAATGCGTCTGCAGTTCCTCATAAAAGAAGGTCAGCGGATCCAGCCAGGCGAATCTTGTCACCAGATCCGGACGGATCGCCTCCGAACCGGAATAAGTCACCACACCCCAGGCGTTTCCCCAGAACAGCTTCTTCATCAGCATGTTCAGGGCAAAACAGACCGCGTAAGGCGACGCCATGACGCCGCACCAGCAGACGATGGCTTCTGCCAGCGTGCCCGCCAGAGCGCTTACGATCACCGCCGCGAAAAAGCTGACCGCCGCCGTCACCGTCAGGCCCGCCATGAGATAAAACGTATCCCGCACCAGGCCATCATACATTCCCAGCGCCCGGATATTCAACCCCATGGAAACCAGCAGGGGAACGGCAATCCCCGCAAACAGCATCACCAGTCCCGACACACAGCGGTTCGCAAACAGCCGCATCCGGGTCAGACCCAGCGAGAAAAAAATCGTTGTCTCCTTTTTATCCTGCAGGAACCGGAAAGAAACAATCCCCCCGATCATTCCGAGCACCACAGCTCCCGCCAGCACAACCGGCAGATAGCTGTCATGGATCAGCCTGAATTTCAGCTGATCGTGTGTCACTTCTATATTAAAAATCGAATCTCCGGGCAGTCCCGCGGTGAGAAAAGGGATCGTGATCAGGAAATACGCCGCGGTGATCAGCAAGATCCAGTAATTTTTGCTGAAAACATAAGCCAGATCGTGAAGTCCCGGCTTTACTGTATGGGATCTCCTGCGATTCACCCGGGCCGGCCTCCCGCCGTCCGCCGTATTCGATTCCCTGTCATGCAAAAATCTCTTTCCAGTCAATCGACGTTTCCTTTCTTTCCTGCAGGAAAAACTCTTCCAGCTGAATCGGCCGTACACGGATATCCGTCGCTCCGGCCTCCGCAAGAAGCTGTCGCGATTCCTCCTCAGACGCATCCAGAATGCACATATATCCCTCTCCCTCTCTCTCGATCAGCCTGGCATTCGGAACGGAAGGCTCCCTGTCATCATCCATACGAAAATGGCAGGTGGAAAACTGCTCTTTCATATGTCCGGTGGAATCGTCGAAAATCAGCTGTCCCTCGCTGATCATCCCGATCCGATCCGCCAGATCCTCCAGCTCCCGCAGATTGTGCGAGGAGACCAGCAGCAGCGCACGGCTGGTCCGCGCGTAATAGATCAGCATCTCCCGCATCAGACGCCGCATGGTAAAATCCAGCCCGTCAAAAGCCTCATCCAGAAACAGGTACTTCGCCCTGGTAGAAAACGCCAGCGTCAGGGACGCCTGCCGCTGCATGCCCTTGGAAAAGCGGCTGATCTTCATGTTCGGATCCACCCCGAACAGCCGGATCAGGCCCTGGAATGTGCGATCAGACCAGTTTTCATAATACCCCCGGTAAAACCGGCGCATCTGCATCAGAGAAGCCTGTGAAAAATACGTCGCCTCCTCCGTCATGAAAAAGCACTGTTTTTTTACGGATGCGTTCTCGTATACCGGCTCGCCGTTGATCCTCACCGTGCCGGTGTCCGGGCGATAGATGCCGCTGATAATCTTCATCAGCGTCGTCTTTCCGACGCCGTTGTAACCGATCAGACCATAGATCGCGCCCTCATCCGCACAGAAGCTGATGTCTTTCAGCACGGGAAAGTCGCCGAATTTTTTCGATATATGCTCCACCTGAATCATACTGTACTGTCGTCCTGTTCATCTGTATCAACCGGTTCTTCTGTATCACCCGTATTCTCCGTATCCTCCGGCGTATCCGATTCATCCGATTCCTCTGCATGATCCGCTGTCTCCGGATCATCCGACGCGTCCGCATTCTTCGGCTCAGCCGGGTTCTCCGTCTCACCCTCTCCGGTCTCCGCCGCGGAAGTGTTCTTCCTTCTCTTTCTCAAAACAAGAACACAGGCCAGAATCACAAGGATGATAATGATGATAATGACCGCCGCGATCACTCCCTTATGAGAGGATGACGTCGCGCCTGTGTCTGTCACCTCGTCCACCGACAGTTCCTCATCCTCCTCGCTGCCCGCGTCCTCCGTCACGATATTCTCCAGCGTCTGTGTCGTCAGAATCAGCTGTCCGCCCTCGTCCGCCGCAAGCTCCATCGTCACGTATCCGCTCGCCAGCTCCAGACCCTCCTGAAGCAGCGTGACCTCATCCGCCTCCGCATCATACTGATAGAGATTCAGCAGATCGTCTTCACTGAAATACGCATCCACCTGCATAAAAACGGATGTGTCTCCGACAAAATCCCCTTCCTGATCAAAGGCCAGATACAGAGTATCCGTCGACGAGCCGTAGGAACAGCCTTCAAAGGCATCGGTACTGCTCGCGATCGTAAAAATCATATCCTCTGCCACCGTAACGTCCGCTCCGCAGAACTCCCACGCATAAAGCACAGTATCCGACGCATCCTTCATCTGGAAATCCACGTAACAGGACTCCTGACCGATAATCTGCTCAAACTGCGTCTTTCCCTGTGCCAGTCCGGTGATCGGCACGAACCAGATGGTTCCCTTGTCACTCTCGATCACACTGATCCCGTCGTCTGTCTCGTCCGTCTCGTCCGTTCCTTCGGACTCTTCCGTATCGTCCGTACCCTCCGTCGTCTCATCAGCTGTATCCGTACTCTCCGTGTCAGAAGAAGTATCCTCCGTACCGGTCACCTGTGTCACGCCGACCGTGGAACTGCTTCCCGTTGAACTGCTCCCCGACGAACTGTTCCCGGAGGAACTTCCTGTTGAGCTGCTCCCCGACGAACTGATCACCGAAGAACTTCAAGGAGAAATCATCCCCGACGAACTGATCCAGGAAGAACTTCAGGAACCAATGCTAACCTACAACCTCCCAGTAGAACT
>JAJQEU010000100.1 GCA_021201535.1 Clostridiales bacterium
CAATACCGTGACCAGCGACGCCGCGACACTGACGGTAACCGATGATGCCGGATTTTCCATCACGCTGCAGCCATCCGACTATACGGGGCTGGCCGGAACTACGGCCACCTTCACCGTGGAAGCGGACGGGACAGGCCTGAGCTACCAGTGGCAGTACCTGAGTGCGGGCGGCACGATATGGCATGACTCCGGCATGACCGGGGCTATGACAGCAACGCTCTCCGTGACGATGACGGAGGCGCGCGACGGCCAGCAGTACCGCTGCATCGTGACGGACGAGAACGGGAACAGCGTCATCAGCGAGGCGGCAACCCTGAGCCTGCCGCCCGCGGGCAGCATCGTGATTACCGCACAGCCGTCCGACAGTGCGGGCGCAGCAGGGGATACAGCCACCTTTACCGTGGAAGCGACCGGCAATGGCCTTACTTACCAGTGGCAGTACCTGAACGCGGGAGCCTCGACCTGGAGGGATTCCGGCATGACCGGTGCCGACACGGCGACGGTCTCCGTACCCATCACGGACGCACGCGACGGCCAGCAGTACTGGTGCGTGATCACGGATGAGGACGGGAACATGGCTGTGAGCGACGCGGTGACGCTGAGCGTTGAATAAAAAAGGCAGCGACATGTAAACACAATTTCAAAGCATGTAATGGCATTTAAGAGTATATAAGAAAAACGGGGCTGCCGCACGATGTGATTTGTGCGACAGCCCTTTTTCGGCAGGATAATAAGAACGGACTTTCATAATCTGATGTCCTTCATAACAGCCACAATTTTTGAGGCGATACTTTCATGTAAATATGACGGATTAAGATTACCAATCTGACAACTTATTTTTTCAACTAACCGTATAATTAGCTTACGATTTATACCGGAGACAACAATACGGTCTTTGGCATAGCTTGTCACGCCTGAGAATACGGAGAAAACAGATGAGAAAAAAACATACATACCAATTGTCATCGGAATAGGTGCCGTAATTGTCGGCATCGCCGGAATGTGGGCAAGGACGCTTACGGTCACACGGACAACCGTTGCCGTATAGGCAGCGGAAGAGGATATTATATCGGAAGAATATGAGTTTGTAGACGGAATCACGGAAAACAACGGCGTGGACGATTACTATGTCAGCTTGTGCAACGAAGCACTGAAGGAGCTGCCGGAGTGGCTTCTGGAACAGTTTAAAGATTCCGGGTGGACGATTATGGTGACATCTGAAGATATCAATGATGTATACCTGGATGGACGGTACTCTGCCGGTGAAGGGAACGTGAACGGTGCAACGGTTTATGACCTGGAACGGATCGTTATAGCAGACAGCATACAGGCGGTATCTACGGCGCCTGTGCATGAGATGGGGCACTGGCTGGATTACATTACGGCTCCGGACGGGTTGTCGTTTTCCTCGGACAATGAAGAATTCATCAGCCTGTACGATGAAGAAGCAGAGGATTTTATCGCAACGTTCGGTATTGCAAACCCGGACACGGACAGCATGCAGGAGTTGTGTGCGGAACTGTTCAGATACTATTGGACGGAGCCTGGGAAACTGGAACAGAAATGCCTGGGGCTGTTTGCCTGGACGGAAAGCCTGGTTGCTTTGCTTGTGGGATAGGATATGCCCTAATCTGCAGGTGATGTTTGAGGGAAATTAATAGGATAGCGTGCGGCCGATGAAATTGCTCCGACCCTGTAAAGGGATTGGGGTAATTGGCATGTTTTCAGGAAAATTTATGTTATATTTTTACAGATTTTCCTTTCAAAAAATCAAAAATGTATTACACTCTGCATAAAAACATTTGATTATCGCATAAGTGGTTTGCCACGGAGTTATTGACTTGAAAGAAGGTGAGAGTATAATAAGTAGCGAGGGATTTTGTTTATAGTTATCATCAGGTTGGCGGTTCCATCAAACCGGTTTTAAATCATATAATTAACCAGATTCTGGCAGAAGTGAATTGAGAAGAAGATTTGGGGATTTCTTTCCGCAGTTTACGTGTTTCCCGGCGATGATACATGGACTGTGTTTTTTCTGTTGTTTTTTGCGTTGAAACTTTTGACAGGTATGTCCCGCGCTCTGGCGCGTGTACATAAAGATAGTTCCTTTTAATAAAGGAAGTGTGTGTCATACACAGATCATCATGGAAAGGAGGATAGGCAGGGTTCATCCAGAACCAAAAACTGAATTTTGATTACCCCGGACGGATAACAATGCAGCACGCCATCCGGGAAGAGAAAGGAATGAAAGCATGAAACAACGAAAAAGAATATTTAAGTCAGGCGTAGCCGCTGCGTCCGCCGTCGCCCTGACGGTAGGTATGCTTCCGGTCAGCGCGCTGGCTGTCAGCTATGTAGCTCCGACATCCGGTATGGAAGCCGACAATGACACATATTTAACTGGCGCGTCTGCGGCAGCAAACACTGTTATATTGTCCTTGTTGGGTATCAATGTGACATCCTCGGACAGTGCGTGTCTCAATATGGAACCTACATCAATCGACACTTATGGCACGGACTCTTCTTACCTCGGAATTTTCGGATCTGATATCAACGACAACCCGGATCCGTATTATTACAATTTTTTCTATAACCTGTACAACACGCAGAGCGGTGGCGGTGATTACAGCGAGGAAGATTACGCCGCATGGACTGCTACCCCATATCTTCTTGTCTGGGGCAGCAACAAGTCCGGCTCGACCGGCCAGGCGAGCGGCACGACGACCATCACGCTGGACGGTGTGACCAAGACGACGAACCCGGCGTTCTACTATGAGCCGGATATCCTGCTCGGCGGACCCAGCAACGGTTACGCCACAGAACTCGCGAATTATCAGGCGGACTACAATGAAGACTACGATCCGACCATCTTCAGCTCGAACTACTCGACCAACGGCATCCGTTCCGACGGACTCGGTCTGGAGTACAATATGTTTGACATGACAAAGGGCGTGGTTTACCTCGGTTCTGTCGTACAGAACCTGATGAACGAGACTGGCAAGGTGAACCGTTACGACCAGGGTGCCTATGAGATTGCGGTTAACTACGATAAATATGACCGCGGCCTGTATTATTATGTGCTTTCGAGAATTGCAGACGGCAGCCTGACACAGGTGCGCTACGTCTCCGGCCTTTCCTATGATGCGGACACGGGATATTTTGTAACACTGGGCTCCGGATTAAACGGGCAGTATAGAGAATCGCAGCATGCGTCCGGCATCGGCATGGATATCTATTATCTGCTGGAGGACGGTTACACATTTTCTGACGGAACTGTCATAGAGGCAACTATCGTGGAGAGCACCGATATCCGCGGAAACACTTCCAGCTCTACCGGCTACTACCTGACTACTGATCAGCTGATCGAGATCCTGAATGCGCCGACAGCAGAAAACGAAAAAGCGACCGGTATCATTATCGACTCCGAGCTGGCCAGTGTTGATACGGAGAACAATGATCTGGAGAACGCCGGCATCCGTTCCCTGGACAGCCAGCCTTCCTGCATTTTTGGCATGGGCGCGGCGGCAGTGGAGAACGGCTTGGGTATCCCGTTCTATACTGGTTTCTTCTATTACAATCAGGACGAAAGCCTGAACCCGGTCAACTATATCTACTACTGGATGGACAATTTCTACCATGTTTCTGATACGGATGCCATGGATGTGGTCATCAACAACATGCTGGCAGACGCTGATCTCCCCTCTGCCCTGAGCCTGTCCGGAAGCAATGCTTCCAGCTACAGCGCGACCGAGATTGAAGAGCAGATCGTAGCTGGCATTGAATATTATCAGAACACTCTTGAGCCGGAGTATGACGCGATGGTCGAGTCAGGCGAGATCGAGAGCGACTCCGCCCTGTACTGGTCGACACTGGATACATCCGTAGGCATCGGCTCTTCGGTCCGCGATACGAACAAGAACTTCACCTGTGAGTCCAGCGAATCCTCCTTCACGGACAGCTTCGGCAATGTGATTTACAGCTTTACATACACTTCCACAGCAAGCTCAGCGAACCTGCAGACTGCATATGAATACAGCCAGATACTGGTAAATGCCCTCGATGAGAGCAGCTATACGGAGGAGAGCTGGGCAGCTCTTCTGGCAGCGCAGGAAGCTGCAAAAGAAGTCCTTGACAACGAGTATGCAACACAGACTGAGATCGACGATGCTCTGGCCGCGCTGAATGAAGCCGCAGCCGCACTGACGGTTGCGGAAGAGGAGGTTTCCGTTTACACCGGCGATACCCTGGCAATCCGCAGCGGCAACACCTTCTATCTCTATGACGCGTTGGGAGACAGCACCTACAGCACCTCTGTGGATTACGGCAGAGTGGACGATGAGGTCCTGGTCGGCGACTGGGACGGCGACGGGGTGGAGACCTTCTGCGTGCGCCGCGGAAATACCTACTATTTCTCCAACGACACCACATTTACATCCACAACGGAGGACGTCAAACTGGATTACGGAAGGACGACCGATGAAGTAATTGTGGGTGACTGGGATAATGACGGAAAGGATACGCTCTGCGTGCGCCGTGGAAATACTTACTATTTCTCCAATGACCTTACATCCACGAAGGCAGCGGTCGTTCTGGATTATGGCAGGTCTTCCGATGAGGTTCTGGTCGGCGACTGGGACGGCGACGGATCTGTCACCATCTGCGCGCGCCGGGACGGCACTACATACTTCTTCTCCAATGATGCGACATTCGCATCTACGACAGCGGATGTGACCGTAAGCGGTCTCGGTTATGAATCCGATGAGGTTCTGGTCGGCGACTGGGACAGCAACGGATCCGATGAACTGGCGCTTCGCCGTGGAACCAATATCTATTTCCAGAATGGCATTGAAGATACGTCACTGGCGACTTCCATTCGTATGACACAGGCCACCAGCAATAATGATGTATTTGTAATTGACTGGAAGTAATTTATCGTTCAGGTGCAGGAAGGCTGTGCTTCAGATACTGAGGCATGGTTTTCCTGCACTTTAGCATGGTCAGATTTTTCATTTTATTTCTTTTATCTGGAGACTGATATAGTCATGATGTCGTTTGAGAAGATATGCCTTTTCATCTGTTTTGTAACGTGTTATAGTATGCCTGAATGGCGGAGGTGATTCTTACGCAAAACAATAAGCAGCTTATTTCCTATCGGGTTATCAAACAGGAACAGGACAATTCGGTTTGTTCCGAAAGTTATGTGTGTCTTGAGGCGTTTGTATTGACCCAGTGACCATACGGCTGAAATGAAGCTGAAAAAGGTTATGGACAAAGTAACGGTGCTGCCTATATAATATTATGTATCACTATCGTTAGATGCACGATCAAAGAGAAGGATATGTAAATGAAATGGTCATTTTTTCATAAAAATACAAAGCAAAATAAACGCGAACAATATAAACAGCATTCGTGTGAACCGACTGTTGCGGAACATCCCAAGCCGTCAAAACCGGATACCGTACCTGGTGTGAAAGAGGGGTATTATGTAGATCGGTTTTACTCCTATGGTGAGGATGTCGACTTTGTTAATGAGAAAAAAGGAGTTCGGAAACCAATCATTCGGGAGCATGCATTCGTGGATTTTCCCGGAGTTGATGAAGCTGTGGAGGAAGGCAAAAAGTATAACAAATTTAGCAATGGTAGTTTTGCTGACTGGATGCATTATGTGGAGAGAACTCCGATTAATGCCCGGCTTCACTATCGCGTGGAGTTTTCTCAGCCAAATGAACAGGGACAGACGAGAATTCTTTGGATGCTGCAACCGCATGATACACCAGACGATGATGGATTTGGCATGGGTGATACTCCGGAAATTATGCTGGCGACCATGCTTGATGATAATGGCAACTATATAATATAGGACCATTCCGGCTGGAAAGTGTGTCGTGGTAGGAATATGTGGTTGTTTTTGACGATTGCAGACAGGAGTTGCGGCGTTACTATTCACAGCCAATTTAAAAACACGCCAAGTGACCAGGTTTTTTTCTCTGAAGAATGGCGTGTTTTTGTTTATTATGCATTGCTCGGCATTCCACATGACAAAAGTTACTCAGTCTTTCTGGGTAATCCGGGCAGCCCAGTCCGAATGGCAATCAGATTATTAGGGGCTTTTGCTGCCTAAGTGAAAATTTCCTCGACAGTATAGGGATTCCCGGAGCACAGGCGTGAGAGCACCATCATTTCATTGATCCCGTTTTTCCTGCAGGTTTCTACATATGTCTTAATGCTGGCGTAGTTTTTCATGAAATTTTTTCTCTTTCAGTTCGTCAAAGCAGTCCCTCCCTTCTGCCTGATAATCTTTTTGCTTCCTGATCCATGTGGAAATCGTTTCTTTCATATCTTTTGCCCATGTATGGTCAGGGTTGTCATCAGCATTTTTTTGAAGGTCTCTTTCGAGATGCTGCAAACATTCTATATTCCGGAAGCAGAATCGTTTATTATAATTTATCGTATTATGGTCATGCATGACAGTTGTCTCGTTAGTAAGCAAATCAAGCACATTATCTTCTGTGATGCCCTCTAAGTCTTTCTTCCCATGCGCTGTGCAGTATGAAATCCGCTCGTCCCCATAAAACCTTATGCAGGCTCTCTGCGTGGGAATCATAATTACAGTATCATCTCAGTACAGCAGTATCCGCTGGATCATAAGCCTTTTTAAATCAGCCATAAATACAACCAGACAACTTGTTTCATACTTACTTATGATCTGGAACGAATCGTCATAGCGGGCAGCATACAGGCGGCATCCACGGTGCCTGTGCATGAGATAGGGAATTGGCCGGATTACACCACGGCACCGGACGGGCTGTCGTTTTCCTCGGACAGGGAAGAGTTCATCAGTTTGTATGATGAAGAAGCAGAGGATTTTATCGCAACGTTCGGTGTTCCAAACCCGGATACGGACAGCAGGCAAGAACTGTGTGCGGATCTGTTCAAATATTACTGGACGGAGCCTGGAAAATTGGAACGGAAATGCCCGGGGCTGTATGCCTGGATGGAAAGCCTGGTTGCATCGCTTACGGGTCAGGATATATTCTGAGTTGCAGGCGATATCTGTGTGCGGAAATATGATAGGATGGCATATGACTGGTGAAGTTGCCCTGCCCTGTAAAGGGATCGGGGCAATTGGCATGTTTCCAGGGAAATTTATGTTATATTTTTACAGATTTTCTTTTGAAAAAAATCAAAAATTTATTACACTCTGCATAAAAACATTTGGTTATCGCATAAGTGGTTTGCTACGGAGTTATTGACTTGAAAGTAGGTGAGAGTATAATAAGTAGCGAGGGATTTGTTTATAGTTATCATCAGATTGTAGGTTTTATCAAAGCTGTTTCAAATCATAGAGTTAACCATATAACTGTAAATTTTTTCGCTGGAAAGCTGATATAAAAAGCGGGTTCCTGCATGCGCATGGCAGTGTTTCCCGGCAAAGACACACGAACTGTGTTTTTTCTGTTGTTTTTGCGTTGAAACTTTTTATGAGTATGTCCTGCGCTCCGGCGCATGTACATAAAGATAGTTCCTATTAAAAAATGAAGTATGTGTCACACACAGATCATCTCGGAAAGGAGGATAGGCAGGGTTCATCCAGAACCAAAAACTGAATTTTGATTACCCCGGACGGATAACAATGTAGCACGCCATCCGGGAAGAGAAAGGAATGAATAATGAAACAACGCAAAAGAATATTTAAGTCAGGCGTAGCCGCTGCGTCCGCCGTCGCCTTGACGGTAGGTATGCTTCCGGTCAGTGCGCTGGCTGTCAGCTATGACGCGCCGACCTCTGGCATGGAAGCTGACAATGATACATATCTGTCCGGCGCGACTGCGGCGGCAAATACGGTTGTACTGTCCCTGTTGGGTATTAATGTGACATCCTCGAATAGCGCGGGTCTCTACGAAGCAAGTGGTACGACAAGCAGTTATGGTACCGACTCTTCCAACCTTGGTATATTCGGATCCGACATCAACGACAACCCGGATCCCTACATTTACAATTTCTTTTATAACCTGAATTCTACACAAAGCGATGGCGGAGATTACAGCGAATCGGATTATGTCGCATGGACCGCTACCCCTTACGCTTTAATCTGGGAGAGCAACAAGTCCGGATCGTCCGGTCGGGCGAGCGGCACGACGACTATCACTGTGGGTGGTGTGACCAAGACGACGAACCCGGCGTTCTACTATGAGCCGGACATCCTGATTGGCGGGGCCAGCAACGGTTATGCCACAGAGCTTGCAAACTATCAGGCGGATTATAATGCAGATTATGATCCGACCGTCTTCCTCGGCACCTACGCAACCAACGGCTCTGACGGCAGCCTTCGCTCCGACGGACTCGGTCTGGAGTACAACCAGTTTGACATGACAACGGGTGTGGTTTACCTTGGCTCTGTCGTACAGAATCTGATGAACGAGACCGGCAAGGTGAACCGTTACGACCAGGGTACCTATGAGATCGCGGTTGACTATGACAAGTATGACCGCGGTCTGTATTACTATGTACTTTCCAAGATTGCGGACGGCACGCTGACACAGGTACGCTACACCTCCAGCCTCTCCTACGATGCTGACACGGGATATTTTGTATCCCTTGGTACCAGGAGAAACGCGCAGTATGCATCGGGCATCGGTACTGATATCTATAATCTGCTGGAGGAAGGTTACACATTCTCCGACGGCACTGTAGTCGATTTGACCACTATAGAGAGTACTGATAATCGTGGCGGTACTACCACCTCTACCGGCTACTATCTGACCACGGATCAGCTGATCGAGATCCTGAATGCACCGACTGCAGAGAACGAAGATGCGACCGGTATCGTTATCGGTTCTGACCTGGCCAACGTTGACACGGACAACAATGACCTGGCAAACGCCGGCATCCGTTCCCTGAACAACCTGCCATCCTGTGTTTACGGCATGGGTGGGCAAACGGTGGAAAATGGCATGGGTATCCCGTTCTATGCCGGTTTCTTTTATTATAGTCAGGACGAAAGCCTGAACCCGGTTAGCTACATCTACTACTGGCTGGAGAACTTTTACCATGTTTCCGATACGGACGCGATGGATATGGTCGTTAACAACATGTTGGAAGAATCTGATCTCCCTTCTGCCCTGAGCCTGTCCGGAAGCCATTCTTTCAGCTACAGTGCGACCGAGATCGAAGAGCAGATCGTAGCTGGCATTGAATATTATCAGAACACCCTTGAGCCGGAGTATGACGCGATGGTCGAGTCAGGCGAGATCGAGAGCGACTCCGCCCTGTACTGGTCGACACTGGATACATCCGTAGGCATCGGCTCTTCGGTCCGCGATACGAACACGAACTTCACCTGTGAGTCCAGCGAATCCTCTTTCACGGACAGCTTCGGCAATGTGATCTACAGCTTTACGTACACTTCCACAGCGAGCTCAGCGAACCTGCAGACTGCATATGAATACAGCCAGATTCTGGTAAATGCCCTCGATGAGAGCAGCTATACGGAGGAGAGCTGGGCAACTCTTCTGGCAGCGCAGGAAGCCGCAAAAGAAGTCCTTGACAACGAGTATGCAACACAGACTGAGATCGATGATGCTCTGGCCGCGCTGAACGAAGCCGCAGCCGCACTGACGGTTGCGGAAGAGGAGGTTTCCGTTTACACCGGTGACACCCTGGCGATCCGTAGCGGCAACACCTTCTATCTCTATGATGCGTTGGGGGACAGCACCTTCAGCACATCTGTGGATTATGGCAGAGTAGACGATGAGGTCCTGGTCGGCGACTGGGACGGCGACGGAGTGGAAACCTTCTGCGTGCGTCGCGGAAATACCTATTATTTCTCCAACGACACCACATTTACATCCACGACAGAGGACGTCAAACTGGATTACGGAAGGACGACCGATGAAGTAATTGTCGGCGACTGGGATAACGACGGAAAGGATACGCTCTGCGTACGCCGCGGAAACACCTACTACTTCTCGAATGACCTTACATCCACAAAGGCAGCGGTCGTTCTGGATTATGGCAGGTCTTCCGATGAGGTTCTGGTCGGCGACTGGGACGGCGACGGATCTGTCACCATCTGCGCGCGCCGGGACGGTACTACATACTATTTCTCCAATGACGCGACATTCGCATCTACGACAGCGGATGTGACCGTAAGTGATCTCGGTTATGAATCCGATGAAGTTCTGGTCGGCGACTGGGACAGCAACGGATCCGATGAGCTGGCGATCCGCCGTGGAACCAATATCTATTTCCAGAGCGGCATTAAGGACACAACGTTGGCGACTTCCATTCGGATGACGCAGGCCACCAACAATAATGATGTATTTGTAATTGACTGGAAGTAATTTATCGTACAGGTGCAGGAAGGCTGTGCTTCAGATACTGAGGCATGGTTTTCCTGCACTTTAGCATGGTCAGATTTTTCATTTTGTTTCTTTTATCCAGGGACTGATACAGTCATGATGTAAGAAACGTGCCGTGTTTGTGGTAGTGAGATTTCGGATACCGGCAAGGATAAACAGAAAAGGACGTCTTAAGAAAAACTTGAGGCGTTCTTTTTTTTCTGAAATTTTTTCTCGCATGACATAAGCGAGTTTACCAGAGAAATGTTTGCGCAGACTGGGTTATGGCGCGTGGAAACATGGAAAATGTATTCTCTGGTGGGGGAAACAGGAAGAAGATGTATTCCATGAGAATACGAACAAAATCTGATTTAGTATTAAAATGTTCATTGTTTTAAATGTCAGTATCTGGTAATATTAAGATACATTCTTAAACATTCATAGAGGAAGGGAGCAGAGAAATGAAAGGGAAAAAGATTGTGGCAATTTTGCTGTCAGCGGCGATGTGTCTGTCAATGACTGCGGTCGGGTTTGCGGCGACAACAGGAGAGGCTGATACAAGCGCAGGCATTACTGTTTCGGAAATTTCGGAAACAGCGGAGAAAGAAACTGCTGTGGATGATGCGGTTTTGACAGCAGATGAGTCTGACGCGGAGATTCTGTACAGTGGCACGGATGGCGATCTGGACTGGAGTATTGATTCGGATGGCCTTTTATTGATAAGCGGAGTAGGAGATTATTCCAAGCATGCATGGACAAAGTATAGCAGTTATATTACAAGCGCCATAGTGGAAGTGAGCGGGATTACAGCAACGAATGGGATGTTTTTTGGCTGCACCAGACTTACGAGCATTGATGTAAGTGGTTTAGATACGTCTAACGTTACAGATATGGGGTATATGTTTGATAATTGCACCAGTCTTATGAGCCTAGATGTAAGCGGCTTTGACACGTCAAATGT
>JAJQEU010000057.1 GCA_021201535.1 Clostridiales bacterium
CCGGACAGCGCGTGAGATATGGGATTTGTGGAATGACTGCGGGAGACCGAAGCTCACGGCTGTGGCGGCGTACGGAGAGATGTTCCAGATGCTGACGGAATCCGGGATTTCCATCCGCGGCGGAGGAGAGCGATGGGAGTATGTGCATCGGATTGGCGCCGGATTGAACGCGGTTACCGCGATCTGCGGGAGAGACCATATACTGAGGACGAATGTGGAGGAAATCAACCGCCATGTGAAAGATATTCGGAATGTCAGGGACGCCCGGATTCGGAATAACAGGAAACGGATCCAGGCCTTCGTTCTGCAGGAACAGGGAAAGCTGTTCTGGTTTGACGGAGCGGAAAGAGGAGAGATCGAGGGTGTGGAGATGGCGACGCTCGGAGAAAAAGCCATCTATTATCTGAGCGAATCGAATCTTTGCTCGTTCCGGTTTGGAGAGAAAGAGCCTGTCGGCGGGAGTGATGATATGCGGCGGATCGGTTCGAAAGCGGGAGATATTCCGGAGTTCATCCGGAACGAGGGAATCACGGATCTTCAGAGCATTTCGGAGAACGGGTATGACACGGTCTATATCAGAACCGGGGCGGACGGGATATACCGTTACAGGTTTTGACGTGTGGATTCAGGTCCGGGAGATCGCAGAACGGAGCCGGCAATCGGGAGTCTGGCTTCAGAATCAGAGGTTTGGAGTTCAGACCCGGGAGTTTCAGGATCAGAGCCGGAAGCTCTGGTTTACGGATCCCCAGGGCGAATAACAGGAGGCGGAAAAGATGTCGGTTCGGGTGGCAGCGGGATTATGTGCGGCGGTCGTCATAGTGTTCGTGATTCTGTGTCTCGTTTTTCGCCGTCTGGCGCAAAACCGCAGGGCAGACAGGAAGGATGCGGACAAGACCGGCCTGGTCAGCCAGGTTCTGGAATCCGAAAAAACGCTGGCTGATATTGAGGACTGCAAGCGGTATGTAAGTCTGTTTCGCAGGCTGCTGGAACCGCTGCAGACGCTTTGCGCGGTCGGAAAGGCATTGGAAGCGGGCGCCAGTCTGACGTCGGAACAGATCAGTTATTATTTTTCTTACAGTGTGGCGGAACCGCTCCGCTCTATTGTCCGCGAAGAAAAAAAATACCGGGAGCAGCAGACCGATTATCCGGAACAGATCCGACGGAAACAGTATATGAAGCGGGATCCGGATGACCTGCGCCGGATGCTTCAGGAAAACCGGGAGAAGGAGAAACGGGGGTCCGGTTATCAGATGATGAAGCGGACGCTTCTCCAGATGGAGGAGGAACAGATCCTTCTGCCCCTGACCGGATGGGAGGGGGAGGGTGTGCCGGAATCACAGCTGGTGTCAGAGACCGCAAAACAGGCGGCGGAGATTCTGCAGAAAAACGGACTGTATCTTCTCTATTATAATGACGCAAAGGTGAAAAATGACAGCGCCCTGCAATGTACTTTTACGGAGGGCGGGGTTTCGGCACTAGAGACGCCGGGGGTGTTTATCATGAATGACGCCGGACGGCTGGAGTTATACGGCGCATACGGCGGGATTTACCAGGCGGGCGGACGTTCTTCCGGATCATAGAAGAAACGTATCTGACGGCTGGTTCGGAGGCCGTATCCGGGTGGAAAGAATCGGCGTACCGGAATTGAAAGGTATCGGCAGAGCATCCCGGAAAGAAAAGAGAAAGGCGGACGGTCATGGAGTCGATATTTCAGGAATTTGGCGAGATAGCGCCGGATCTGAAGGATGTGCTTGTCCTCGGCGTGGACAACGGGGACGGTGAGCTGGTTGTTTCCAGAGCGTTTGTGGAACAGGACGGCGAGGGAAACCGGCGGTTGTCGGCCGAACCGCTGTATATCACAAACGAGCCCCGGACGACAGATTTTGCGATCTGGTCTTACTGTGGGAAAGACGCGGCGCATATGACGGATGAGCGGATCGGACGGCAGGCTTTTGCGGGCGGTGAGGGAAACTGTTACTCGAATTATAAAAGGCTCCCGAAAATGGCGGCTGATTTCTACGGAGGCATGACAGATTCCATTACGTATGAGGAGATTATGGGCCGGGCCTTCGGGCTGCTGATAAAAAAGGTGATAGAGGAAAACCGGCTGGCGGCGGATCGGGATATCTATCTGTTTGTCGGCCGTCCGTCCAGTGATAAATGGAAAAATCAGGCGAATGGATATCGGGATATTCTGATGTCGCACCTGCCGGAGCTGGATGAGGGGAAGCGGATCCATGTCGTCGTTATTTCCGAGGCGATGGCGGCGATGGCGAACGAGTACCGCAGGGATCGCAATCTCTGTCAGAAAACCGTTGTGATTTTTGACGGGGGCAGCAGCACGTTTGACTGTATTGTCTCGAGGGAAGGAAAAATCGTCTGTGAGTACAGCCGGCAGCTCGGGGCCGGCATGCTGGATAAAAATCTGCTGGATATCTGTCTGCACGGAACAGAAGAGCTGCAGCGCAGAGACGGTCAGGGAAAACCGGTCTGGTCGTGGAAGAAACGGGGAGCGTTCCGTGCCGCGGAATTCTCCGCCAGGAATGCAGAGGGTCGGAAGATATACAGCTATGGTGTCGGAAAAGAGCTGAGCCGTGTGCGGGATGCGAAAGAGCGGTTTTTTGGGCCGGACGGCCATCCGACCGGAGATCCGGAATGGTATCAGCTTCCGGTAAAGACCGGTGAGGCTGTACGGATGATCAATATCGCGGAGGTGATCGACTTTGCGGTCAGCAGAATGCCGGTATTTGTCGCGGCAAGCTACGATCCGGGTCAGAACGACGCGCGTCATTGCGGAGAGGACCGGGAATACGCCTCGTTTTATGAAGCGGTGAGAGATTTTTTCTACGGTGCCTTTGAAAAAATGAACCAGTCGAATATCTGTCCGGATGAGATCATCATCAGCGGCGGGGCGACGCTGATGCCGTTTGTGGAGGAACTGATGCGGGAAGCGTTCCGGGATGTGATGAGCCCTGCCTGCCTGCCGGATATTTTTAAAAAGGACTCCCGTTCCGTCGAGCGTCATTATTCTGTATCCAACGGCGTGGCTTATATGGGGTATCTGGAGCTTTTGAAACAGGAGACCTTACGAAAGGCAAAAAGAAACTGCGTCGATGCGCTGGAGAACAGAAGAGACAGACTGAATCAGATGGTGGTTTGGTCCTGCGCGGAATGCCTTTATGGACATGCGGAGACCGTATTGGACAGATGGAAAACGGGAGATGAGAAAAAAAGCCTGGACGACGCGCTGAGACGGGCAAATTATCATATGAGATATAAGCTTGACTGGGAGAAAAAGCTGGAGGAGGATCTGCGGTGTTTTCTCATTGAACCCGCAGAGAACGGGGTTTCTCTCCTGAACTGTTTTGACGGTATGATCTCTGATGCCGCCGGCGATCTGTTCCCGGAGGAGAGCCGTTATGAATATCACCTGCGTATGGATGCGCTTACGTCGGTCAGAAAATATAAGCCGCAGGTCTGCGTGCCGCCGAAGGTTTTTTACAGGGGGTTCTTTCGCAACTGGCTGCACAGCGTAAACAGACATCACACGTCGCAGCTTCTGGAAAAGAGCCAGAGAGAGTGGCTGACAGGCAATTATAAAAAGAAGAAACAGACTGTCATGGTAAAAATGAGATCGGAACTGCTTTGCGGGTCCGGAAAACAGGATATGGACGGAATCTGTGAGGACGTGTATCGGATTCTTCAGGCCAATCTGGACGAATCTCTGCAGGAGTATGTGGACGGACTGACGGCTTATATGATCATGGAGGACTTTAACGCGTGACTGTGAGGGCAGGCTGATGATCTGTACAGGGATGAAAGATTTCAACAGCCTGTATGGTGATAGAGGAAGTTAATGTGAGCAGACAGGCCGGCAGTTTACAGGATATGACGGAGGGCTTTGACGCATGAGCGAGAGAGGACGGCAGCTGGATCTGGCGGTGGCCGGATTGAGGGAGAACGGAAAGCATATCATCTGGCTGGTCTCGGAGGAGCGGGACATTCTGAGCGACCTGATGCCGGAGATGGATAATCTGGCGGAGATCATTGCGCAGAATTGCAGGCGGAAGGATAAAAGCCGCTCAGACAGAATTTACGAATATACGGGAAAAAACAGATGGAAACGTTTCCTGTCAGCCGGATATCTTGCGGATGCGTACGACGCGTTTGACCTGTCCCGTGATTTTGGTCTGCCCGGCGGCAGGGAGAACAGGAAGGGAAAAGAGGGGAGCAGACAGGATCCCGCATCCGTTTACTATCTGAATGATGCCCATATTCTTGACAGGGACAGAAATGTGCTGCCGCATTTTATCAGTCAGTTTCTCAGATGGGCGAGCGAGAGGCAGAGGGAGCAGCACTATGTTGTTCTTTTCCTGATCAGTCCCATATGCCTGATACCGCAGGGATTTGAAAATGAGATACCGGTTGCAGATATACCCACGCCGGATCAGAGGGAAATCATGGCATATCTGTCTGAGCGGTATGAATCCATGACAGCATCGGAGCGCCGGGAACTTCAGGTTGTATCGGAGCATCATGATTTCCGGACTGTGTCAGGGCGCCTGGAATCAGCGTCTGCGCGGGGCGGATATGAATCAACCGACACTCTTTCGGACGAGGAGCGTCTGTGTGAAATCCGGCACGCAGCGCATGATTTTCGCGGACTCTGCATGTCGGAGATCCGGTCGGTAGTGAATGATCTCTGCGCCGGCTACGGGAATTTTCTGGAAAAGCCGGGAGCGGATCAGGGTGAAATATCCCGATACCGGAAAGCGCTGGTGGGAGCTGTAAAAAGAGAAGCGGCACAGAGAGACAGCACGATCACGATTCTGGAGAGCGAGGACGCGGTCGTCGGTATGAAGCGGGCCACAGACTGGCTGGAGGAGAACAGCAGCTATCTGACTGAACCGGAAAAAGCGGCGCGCCAGGGGATCGACGTTCCCCGCGGACTGCTGATTGCAGGGCTTCCCGGAACCGGGAAAACGCAGCTGGCCAAAAAGGCCGCCTGGCAATTCGGACACGCCGATCCGGAGTCTCCCATTCCGGTTCCGCTGGTGCAGTTTCGCATGGATAACCTGCTCGGAGGCCTTGTGGGAGATTCCGAGGCGAATTTTAAGCGTTGCAGGAAACGGATCGAGTCGCTGGCGCCCTGTGTGGTCCTGATCGATGAGATAGAAAAAACATTTGACACCGGTAAAGACAGTTCCACGAACAGCGTCCGGATGAATCTGCTGACCGCTCTGCTGGACTGGATGCAGGAAAATAAAAAACCGATTTTCTTTTTTGCCACCTGCAATCGCCTCTTGCTTCCGCCGGAGTTGTCGAGAGACGTCAGATTCAGTATGCGTTTCAGTGCCTATTTTCCTACCCGCAAAGAACTGGAAGAGATCATGGTTTATCATCTGAGACGCAGCAATGACGCCGCGCACGCGGACGGAAAGCTGTTTGCCGTCCTGCCGGGAAAGACAGAGGAGCTATATCAGCGCATTGCCGCGGACTTTTTTGACAGGATCGCCAAAGAGGATGAAACCAGATGCTGTTATACCGGAGCAAATATCGAGGCGCTGATCCAGAAAACAAATATGGCGCTGCACAGGGAAAAGCAGGAGAAGGCCAGACGCGTTCACGGTACGGTGGACGAAAAACCTCTGTACAGTGAGAAGGACTACGGCAGATGTCTGCTGAAAACAGCAATGAGCGACGACGCGATACCCTATGGGATGAGCAATACCCGTGACGCGGTGAAATACTGGATTGACGCGATGGACAACCGGTATACGGATGTAGATACGGAGATTCACGAGAAACCGCTGTTTGCCCATGCTGATTTTGACAGGGAAAAAGGAGAATTCCGCGAGGGAACAGACCGGGACAGAGACGGGTATGACCAGTGTCTGCAGCGGGTGATGAGAGCCGAGATTGAAAGCTATTATCAGAAAAATGTTCTGGGGAATACTCAACAGAGGGACAGATATTCATAAGAATGTTTCCGACAGTTCCTAAGGTCACAAAATTCAACAGAATATATGACATAAGGATATTTTTCCTGTGATAAAATGGTTCAGGTGATAAAAGTCTGAATCATTTTTTTGTCTATTGCAGGAGAGGAGGAGAACAGAGTATGATGTGTTTTTCAGACGAAGAGATAAGTGAGGTACAGAAAATCAGCAGAAGGCTGTACGCGCATTCTCTGGCAGACCCGGAATATAAGGATGTATTTATAAAAAATGCGCTTGCCGGCAATCCGAATCTGGATCGCCGGAAACTGGAGGAGGATTACGAAAAATTAGTGAACGGAAGAGAAGTCTGGCTGAAAATGTATCAGATGACTTCGGACAAATCTTCCGCCGGTATTATGAATTACGTGGACGGACACCTGACGGAGGATATGACGGAGTTTCAGAAAAAAGGATTTTATCAGTCGGCGATTTCCCTGCTGTCCGGAGGAGAGGAGTCGGAAGAGGAGGTCATAGCCCGTGCCGGACTGAATCCGGATGAACAGAGAAAGCTTTTGGAAAGCCGGATGGAAGCTCGTGTAGATGAGATGATGGATCGGTTGGCGGAAGAAAAGGTGGGCGTGGTATATTCCGATTTGTCCGCGGCGCCGGAGCCGGCAGGAGAATTGATTCCGGCAGGGAAGCAGAATCCAATGGGAGAACATGACCCGATGGAAGAGCAGAACCCAATAGGAGAGCAGAATCCGATGGAAGAGCATAATCCAATAGGAGAGCAGAACCCAGTGGAAGCAAAATCTTCGACGGACGGCGTGGATGACCTTTTCTCTGTGCGAAAACGGACGGCGGAAGCCATGTATCTCGCGGCGGAAAACGGAGATATTGATCCGGCGTGGGGGAATCCCGAACTGCTTGGCGTCCTGTCCGCGGCGGATGAGATGTTTTGCAGTGAGATGATCGCGTATGCGGAGAACTCAGATGTGTATTCGGGAAGCGTCGCGGAAATTGAGGAGAAAAAAGCGAAAATGGCCGCTTTTTTGAAAGAACTGCTGAGAAACATCCTGTTTGTTCTTCTGGGAGTCATGATTCTGTTGTTTTTCTGGCATACTGCTTACGGTATGGTGGACGCGTTATTCGATCTGATCCCGCTGAATCTGGCAGCCTGGGCGAATACGGCCGCAATGGCCGCAGTGGCAGGCCTCGGCACCTTCGTCATGATGGCTGAGATATGCTCAGGCCTTCTGTTGTTTGTCGGTGGAGCGGCGGGCATCATGAACCAGCTGCTCACATGCTATGAGGAGTGGCAGCAGGAACGGGCGAAAAGAAATGACCGGTCGCATTCGGAGTCTGCTTATAAGGAGGAAAATCAGACGCAGACAGAAGCTTCAAATCAGTATGAACGGTGGGAGGCGGACGATGAGAAGATCTTTGAGCCTGCCTGAGACAAAGCGGGGAAAAATTTTGCATCAGTAAAAATAAAGCGGAGGTAAAATCATGACAATGAATATGGAAATGATAGAAAAAATCAATCATATGACAGAGGTTTTAAAATCTGAGAGGGATCCGGCTCTGTCAGAGCCGGAGAATTGACGGAGGCGGAACATCCGGCGGATATAGATCATCCGACAGAACGTCATTACGCGGAGCTTGCCATTTATATTCTGCTTCGGCAGGGCGAACTGGACGATCTGTTTTCCGAGGAGATGGATGATGAGACGCAGGGGCGTACATTGGGAAGTATGATAGCGGCAGCGTTCCGGATCGCGAATGCAAAGATCAGGATGATCCTGGGAAAGATCACCTCGGACGAAGCTCTCGAAATCATTAAGGGTGCAGTCACTGCGACGGCAGTCATTTTACTTTCTGTCACCGTGGCGGGGATGGCTGCGGGAGCGGCAGTTGAGACTTTGATCGTTCTGGTAAACATAGCGTCTGTGATCAGTCTGGCCATGCTTGGTCTGAATATGGGAAGAATGGCGGCGGATGCCCTGATGATGAGAAAAAGAAGAAATGAGTCTGAAGAAATTATTGAGGCGGCGCAGGATGAGGCGGATGATGCTGTTGATGCGGACGAAGCGGCTGATACAGGCGAAGCAGATCACGCAGTTGATAAGGAGAGGAGGTATGTTTGAGATGCAGAAAAATCGTATGTTTGACATCCATATGCATGTCATTCCGGAGGTGGATGACGGCTCGTGGAGCCTGGAAATGTCATGTAATATGCTGCGTGACGCGTATATGCAGGGGGTGCGTTCCGTGATCGCGACGCCGCACGGGTCTGCTTTTCTGAATGATGCCGGAAGGGTGTATGAAAATTTTCGGAAGCTGAAGCAGGCCTGGGAAGGATTTGTTGCGTCGGACGCGCAGTTTCGAAGCTATATGGGAGATGATCCTCTGTCACTGTATCTGGGATGTGAGGTCTTCTGCAGTATAGAGGAGATACCCGATGGGGATGCGCAGGATGGAGAATCGGGCGATGTGACAGCCGGGAAAGGAAAAACGCCGGATTTCCTGGATTCTCTGCAGCGGGGTCTGGTGCCGTCCCTGAATGAGACCGAGTATGTTCTGGTGGAATTTGATCCCATGGTGCGCCCGGGCGAGGCGGTGATGATCGTCATACTGCTTGTGAGCTTCGGCTGGATCCCTGTGATCGCCCATGCGGAGCGCTATCCGAATCTGCGCTGTGACGGCGAGATGGACGGGCTACTGGAGGAGGGTTGTCTGCTGCAGATCAACGTGGGCAGTCTGACCGATCGCTATTATGACGAGGCGGAATGGCAGTGGGCGAGACATCTTCTGCGGGAGAAAAAGGTGACCTTTTCAGGCACCGACGCGCATCGAACCACCTACAGACCTCCGGCTGTGAAGGATGGCATCCGGTATATTCTGGAAAACTGTGAGAAAGAATACGCGGAGAAGATTTTGTTTCAGAACGCGCAGGAGATGCTGTTGGAGGTATGATGCTCTGCCGAATGATAAAAGGAGGAGTTGATCGGTGTCTACGCGGCGGAAGAAGAGGCGAATGCCGGTATCGAACGGCGAATATTATAAATATCGTCTCGTCTTGCGGCAAAGAAAAAGAGGTTTGTTATTTACAGTGACAGAAAATATTCCCGGGGAGGTGGATTCGATTGAGAGAAAGAAGCTTTTTTCCGGCCGCGGCGGCAGTCTGCGTCGCGGCAGTGATTGGCGCCTGGCTGGCTCTGACATACAGAGATGATACGGCACAGACAATGGTTTATCTGATGGAACTGATTGTCTGTGCGGGCGCGGGTGTTGTATGTGTGTGCGGGATCGCGTGGTTTATAAACGGAAAGAAACGGATCGGCGGGATTCTGGTCTGTCTGGCTCTTGTACTGCCGGTCTTTCTTAATCCCTGTCTGCTGGCCTGTTATCGGGAAATTCCGTATCTGTTTCAGGTTCATCAGTATCTGAACCGGATGATGACGGTTCTGTGCCCGTTTCTGGCTGCCGGTGTTTTTCGCGCGACTGTCTATGCGCTGCGAAAAAGAAGGATGGGATTACAAAAGATCGCTCTGACGGCGGCGATTTATTTTCCGGTGATGTTTCTGATCACTGCCGTACTGCAGATCACGATGAAAAACCAGTATCTGATTCAGTACGGATACAGGACGACATGGAACTGGTTCGAGACAATTTGCTGGATTCTGTGTGCGGATATCGTTTTCATACTGCTGTGCCCTGAGATTCGATACAGTGAGAAGAAATCGACCGGATGGCGGATTGTACGTCGTGAAGCGAAACCGACCGGGCGGCAGGTTATGCATCGTGAAAAGAAACTGACCGGATGGAAGATTGCGTGTCGTGAAGAGAAACTGACCGGGTGGCCAGATGCGCATGAAGAAAAGATATGCGAAGAGATGATATGGAGCAGATCTACGAGAAAGACAGGTGCGGGCTGTGTGGCTGTCGCGAATGCTGCGGGTCTGACCATTTCGGTCGCGTGCAGTTTTCATCTTCGGGAGATCTTTGGAAGTATTGTACAGCGGAACCAGACGCTCGGAAGTCACGGATTGGCTGAAGGAAATGCCGGAAGTACAGGAATGATCGGAGTGAATGCCGGAAGTGCCGGAATCGTCGGAACGATTACCGGAAACAACGCAATGACAGCCGGCGATTGGATCAGCTATCGTTTTGCTGTGATAAGAGAACTGATCGGCGGCAGATATCGTGTGGGCGAGTCAGTCTGGCTGTCTGATTTCCCGGATGAGTCCCCAGTGTCTGTGCTCTGGAGTACGGAGCCGCTGACAGGTATCGGGCTGGTATATGGCTGGCCTGCCGCGGTGTTTCTGTTGATTGTTTTTGTCATTATGATTGCCGCTCTGTTTTTTGTCGGATCGAAGCATTCGATTGTTAGCCGCGCCGGAAGGCTTGTCAGATTATCCATCGTGCTGATGACTGGCTTATCTCTGCTGTCACAGTTGCTGCTGCCGGCATACGGAATGTATATGCCGCTGATGGGGAACGGATCCTGCGCTGCTTTTATTCTGTGTGTGTATTTCCTGTTGCCCACGGTTCACAGAAGGCCGGATCTTCAGATAGTATAATGGTACTGTGATTCATCATGGGGTTTGTCCTTCCTATCAATAATCAGTGTGGAGGATATATTTTTACCTGAAGCACATTTGAGGCATAAACCTTTAGAAACCTGTTGCTTTTTCAGTATGTGTAAATGTACGTACAATTTCTGTTTTTCTTATTATTATGATGTTGCCATGGCAACATCATAGATTCAGAACGGATGCTAAACTAAATTATGTGATATTGTATCGGCAACGGACGGGATATGGTATATCATCCCGGTCAAGTAGACATACCCCGCAAGGGGTATGTCTACTTGACCATCATCCTGTCATCGTGCCGGATATAATATCAAATAATGCTTGACAGGACATCCGGATACATGCATAATTTCACAGACAGACAGACAGACAGACAGACAGACAGACAGACAGACAGACAGACAGACAGATAACTAAGTATGCCCTTTTTGATTCAGAGAGCATCTGTTTTCACATGGAGTTTTTAACCCCGTGCGCGGACAGGTGTTCTTTTTTTGTGCGCCGGGCGGCGCACGTTATATAGATTCCGGAGCGCTGTGGGAGCGCATCGGCGTTACATGGGAAGCATCTGTAAGATGTGGCATTATCATGCTACTACGAGAAAAGAAAGGAGCGGGACATGAAAAAGAGACACACATTGAAACGGTTTGCGGGTCTGGCCCTGGCGGTCGCGCTGGCGCTCAGCCTCGTCGGCGGGACGGGACTGCCTGCATGGTCAGCGGCGGAGACGGCCCTGGCAGCGG
>JAJQEU010000083.1 GCA_021201535.1 Clostridiales bacterium
ATCTGGCCATGCAAGCATGTCCATCTGTCTGTCTATTGACGACACTTTCATAGTAATTTGTTGCCAAGTTACTCAAATTTCCCTGTACAATACCTCATGACTCATGTCCGTATCATACCAGGCCTGCAATCAGTGCTTCCACAGCCGCATCAGCTTTTGCGTATGCCTGTTTGCCGGATGCTTCGAGTTCCCGGTTCACCGAAGATGCATACTTCTCTTTCTCTGCTTCACCGGTCTTCACCACACCCGCAAGATAAGATTTTGCTGCTTCGTCGGCGCTGTTCTCAGCCTCCTTCACAGTCTGCTTTGCTGCTGCCCTGGCCTCGTCCAGCATGGCCGCCGCTTTGCTTTTCGCATCCTGTAAGATGCCAGCCGCCTGCTGCTCTGCGTCCTGAACCCGCTTCATTGTGTCAGCTAACAAATATTCTCGCCCCCTTTTCTTAAAATAATAGTATTTACAAAAATACACTTTAAGAATACCACAAATACATTTCCACGCGCAAGGGTTTTTGTATCAAAAAAAATACAATCTATATATTATCATAAATTTTTCCTAACTAAATGTCGTTTTCTGTCATATTTTCACATAACTTTTACCCCATTTACTAACCGGACAGTAATCAATCATCCCTCAAACTGACTTCTGTAGAGTTCAAAATAAAAGCCTTTTCGCGCAAGAAGCTCCTGATGGTTTCCCTGCTCGATGATTTGCCCGTCCCGCATGACAAGGATGCGGTCCGCGTTCTGAATCGTGGAAAGCCGATGCGCCACGATAAAGCTCGTCCGTCCTCGCATCAGCTTCTCAAACGCATCCTGAATACGCAGCTCCGTCCGCGTGTCTATGGAGGACGTCGCCTCGTCCAGAATCAGCATGGAGGGATGACAGAGCATCACGCGCGCGATGGAAATCAGCTGCTTCTGCCCCTGGGAGAGACTGCCGCCGTCCTCGCCGATCACCGTGTCGTATCCATCCGGAAGCCTGCGGATAAAACCATGGGCGTAGGCGGCCTTCGCCACCTCCGCAACCTCCTCGTCCGTCGCATCCGGACGGCCCATACGGATATTCTCCCGGATCGTTCCGGTCCGAAGCCATGTGTCCTGAAGCACCATGCCGTAATGCTCCCGCAGGCTCCTGCGCGTCATACGCCGGATATCACAATCCTCCACGCGGATACTCCCGCCGTCCACATCATAAAAACGCATCAGCAGGTTGATCAGCGTCGTCTTCCCGCAGCCGGTCGGTCCGACAATGGCAATCCGCTGCCCCGGTCTGACATTCAGATTCAGATTCTCGATCAGAGACTGCTCCGGATCATAGGAAAAATCCACCTGCTCCAGCTCTACCCTGCCCTCCGCGTGTTCCAGCACAAGCGCATCCTCATCATCCGGTGTCTGCGGCTCCTCCTCAATCAGTTCAAAAATCCGCGCCGCACAGGCCAGGGCATTCTGCAGCTCCGTGATCACTCCGGAAATCTCGTTAAAGGGTCGGGTATACTGGTTCGCATAGCTTAAAAAAGCGGACAGACCGCCCACCGTCATGCCGCCCGAGATGACCGCCAGCGCGCCGGTCAGCGCGACCCCCGCATAGACAATGCTGTTGACAAAGCGGGTACAGGGATTTGTCAGCGAGGAGAAAAAGGTCGCCCGCAGGGAACATTTCTCCAGCCGTTCATTGATCTCATCGAACGCCTCCAGCGCCTCCCGCTCATGGGAAAACGCCTGCACGACCTTCTGGTTTCCGACCATCTCATCGATCAGAGCCGTCTGCTCCGCCCTCGTCTCTGACTGAAGCTTAAACATGTCATAGGTGTGCGTCGCGATAAACCGGGCCACCAGCAGTGAAATCGGTGTCAGAACGACGACGACCAGCGTGATTGCCGGATGGATCGTCAGCATGAAGATCAGCGTCCCCGCGATCGTCACCACGCCGGTAAACAGCTGGGTAAATCCCATCAGCAGACCGTCCGCGAACTGATCCACATCCGCGATGACACGGCTCACAATGCCGCCGTACGCATGTCCGTCCAGAAACTTCAGCGGCAGCTTCTGAATCTTCTCAAATGCCTGATTCCGCACATCCCGGACCACCTGATAGGTCACTTTATTGTTAATTGTATTCATAACCCACTGGAGCACCGCCGTCACAGCTGCCGCCGCCCCGATCCGGATCAGGATCCTGGTAATGCTTTCAAAATCCACCTGACCCGATCCGACAATATAGTCGATGGCCTGTCCGACCAGAACCGGTATATACAGCGTCAGCGCAACCGTCACGACCGCCAGAAGGACAGACAGTGCCATCCAGAAACGGTAGGCCGCGATATAATGCAGCACTTTTTTCAGGGTGCCTCCCTGTCCTCTCATTTTCTTCATACAGCGGACACCTCCCCCTCTGTTCCATAGAACTGCGACTGATAGATTTCTCTGTAAACCGCACAGTTCTCCAACAGTTCCCCATGGGAACCGATCCCCGCCACCTGTCCGTCGTCAAGAACCACGATCTGATCCGCGTGCCGTATCGATGATGTCCTTTGGGAAACCAGAAACAGCGTCGGGCGGGGCGTCAGAGACGCAATCGCCTTCCGGAGAGCGGCGTCCGTCGCAAAATCCAGGGCGGATGAGCTGTCATCCAGAATCAGGATCTCTGGCCGGCGGATCAGCGCGCGTGCAATCGTCAGACGCTGTCTCTGACCGCCGGAAAAATTCCTGCCGCCCTGCTCCACCCGGCTGTCCAGCCCGTTTTCCTTCTTTCCGACAATCTCTGAAATCTGCGCCGTGGAGAGAGCGCGGATCATCTCCTCCTCGCCCGCGTCCCTTTTCCCCCACTGCAGGTTCTCCCGGATCGTTCCGGAGAAAAGCACTGCTTTCTGAGGAACCACGCCGATGCGGGAGCGAAGCTCTTCCAGTCCGTACTCCCGCACATCCCGGCCATTGATCAGCACCGCTCCCCGCGAGCAGTCATAAAACCGCGGAATCAGGTTGACCAGAGAGGATTTTCCGGAACCGGTTCCGCCGATGATGCCGATTGTCTCACCTTGTTTCACGGAAAAACTGATGTCAGTCAGCGCCTCATCGGAGGCCTCCGGATACCGAAGCGAGGCATGACAAAACTCCACGGCAAAATCTCCGTCCTCCGCATTCGTCCGTCCGGTTCCCGTCTGATGATCCGCATATTCGAAATGCATCCTCGCGGCAGACCCTGTCCCGGCCATCTCCCGTTCGCCAAAATTCTCAGCATTCCCGACATCCGACATACCCACGTACCCCGCAGGCGCCTCGTCCCTCACGGTCGGCTCCGTCTCCAGCACCGCCTGAATCCGGTTTCCGCAGGCGATGGAGCGGGTGATCGTGATGATCAGGCCGGCAAACTTGACCAGTTCCGTCAGAATCTGTGCCATATAATTATACAGCGCGACGACGGACCCCTGCGTCAGAGCGCCCATATCCACGCGAAGCGCGCCCACCCATATGAGAGCGATGACAGCGGCGTTCACGATCACATATGTCACCGGGTTCAGAAGAGCGGATATCCGGCCGACAAACTTCTGTGTGTCGGTCAGACTCTGGTTCTTCTGCCTGAACTCCCGGATCTGTTCATCCTCCTTGCAGAAGGCGCGCAGCACACGCACGCCGGTCAGGTTCTCCCTCGTCAGACCCAGGACGCCATCAAGGCGGCTCTGCACCTTGCGGTACAGCGGTATGCTGGCAAACATAATGCCGAACACGACAACCGCCAGAGCCGGAATATCAACCGCAAATACCAGCGCGGCCTTTGTGTCGACCGTGAATGCCATCACCATCGCGCCGATGACGACAAACGGAGAACGCAAAAGCAGGCGCAGCGTCATATTCACGCCCGTCTGCACCTGATTCATATCGCTGGTCAGCCGTGTGATCAGTGTGGATGTCCCCTGCATATCCAGCTCCGCATAGGACAGCATCTGAATATGGGAAAACAGCACATGCCGCAGCTTTTTTACAAATCCCACTGCGGCCTTCGCCGAAAAATACTGCGCAGTAACGGAAAAAGCCAGTCCGACCGCACCGAGCAGAACCAGGATCAGCACCATCCGTATAATATATCCGGAATCACCCCCCGCTATACCGACGTCGATGATCGCGGCGACCACCAGAGGCACAAACAGCTCCAGCGTGGCTTCCAGCATCTTAAACAGCGGCGCGAGCACCGTCTCTTTTCTGTAATCCTTCAGATAAATCAATAATTTCCTCATAGATATCAGTTTAACACACTCTGGTGAATCGGAACAGTATTTTCTTCAATACGAATAAATTTCAATTATGATAAAAAAGCCTGCATCACTATCCGTTCTCAGATAATGATACAGACTAAGGAACTGCTCCCCCGGTGTCACCGATACATCTCGCGCCAGTCCAGATCTCCCCGTTCCAGAGCAAGAACCAGTATCTCTGCCGTCGCCAGGTTCGTCGCGATCGGTATATTGTGCAGGTCGCACTGCTTTAAAATATTCGCGATCGATATGTCCTTGGCATTGGTAGACATCGGATCGCTCAGAAAAATCATCACATCAATCAGATTACTCTCCACATCGGCGGAAAGCTGCTGCACACCCCCGAGATGTCCCGGCAGATATTTTTTCACCGATAAGTTCGTAACCTCCTCGATCAGTCTCCCCGTCGTGCCCGTTGCATACAGAGCATTCTTCCCGAGAATGCCGCGGTATGCAATGCAAAAATTCTGCATAAGCTTCTTTTTAGACTCATGCGCAATCAGTCCAATATTCATTCTCTGCCCCTTTCAGAACTGCTATACCCTCTCTTTACGTCCCTCATTTTAAAACAAGTTGACGGATAAAGCAAGAAAAACATATTCTTTTTTGGTAAATTTTTACCAATATTTTACAGCGTTCCGCCTTTTTTCTATACCGTCTATCTGTCCCATTTGTCGCAGAGCGCGTTAATCTGATCCGCAAACTTCGCCAGATCCTTGTTGGCGCCTTCTTTATTTTTCTGTATCACCGCAATCAGGCGCTGCCCCGCTGCCAGCAGGCGGTCAAATACCGCCGAACCGCCGCGCTTTGTCTTCACCTTCTTCTCCGCGCGCTTTCTGCTGCCGAACACCACGCAGGTATTCGCCGCAAGGTCATAAACATCCCCGCTGTACGGCGCGGTGGCCGCCGCGCCGGTCACTTCCGTCAGATGAGCGGCAAACTGATCTGTCACCTCATCCTCCCCGTGAACGACAAAGATACGCTTCGGCATCTGTTTCATTCCCTGCACCCAGGCAGTCAGGTGATCCCGGTCCGCATGACCGCTGATACCGGGCAGATTCAGAATCTGCGCCCGTACCTGAATCGTCTCGCCGAACAGCTTCACTTCCCCGGCTCCGTTCAGCAGACTGTGCCCCAGCGTGCCCGGCACCTGGTATCCGACAAACACGACCGTACATTCCGGCCGCCAGAGATTATGCTTTAAATGATGGCGGATCCGCCCCGCCTCACACATACCGGAGGCAGAGATAATCACCTTCGGCTTTTTATCGAAATTGATTGCCTGGGAATCGGCGCTGGTGACGGACTTTCTAAGCCCCGGGAACTGGATGGGATTCACACCCATGCGTATCATCTCCAGATCCTCCGCGCGGAAACACTCGCTCACGTTCTCATTGAAAATACCGGTCGCCTCCACAGAGAGCGGGCTGTCCACATATACCTCAAAATCCGGGAAAGCCGGCAGCATATTTTCCTGTTTGATTTTCCGCAGATAATAAAGCATCTCCTGTGTGCGCCCCACGGAAAAAGCGGGGATCACCACATTGCCGCCCCGGGAAAACGTGGCGGAGAGAACCCTCCCCAGCTCCGTGGCGTAGTCCGGCGGCACTGTATGAAGACGATCTCCATAGGTGGATTCAATAATCAGATAGTCTGCCGACTCCGGTATCTCCGGATCCCGGATCAGGGCGCGGTTTCCGTTCCCCAGATCACCGGAAAAGATCAGCTTGCAGCAGTCTGTGCCCTCCCTGATCCGCATCTCGATAAAAGAAGAGCCGAGCAGGTGTCCGGCGTCCCGGAAGGAAACACTCAGATCGTCGCAGACCTCCACCTCTGTATCATAAGGGCAGGGCACAAAATGCGTCAGGACGCGTTCCGCATCCTCAACAGAATACATGGGAACGACCTCCGGCTGCCCGGCACGGCGCGCCTTGCGGTTCTTCCACTCCGCCTCCGACTCCTGAATATGCGCGCTGTCCTTCAGCATGATGCCGCAGAGCTGGGTCGTCGCGTTCGTCGCATAGACCCTGCCCCTGAAGCCTCTCGCATACAACAGCGGCAGCAGACCGGAATGGTCAATATGCGCGTGTGTAACAAACACATAATCAATGGAGGCCGCGTTGACAGGTATCTCCTGATTCTCATAAATATCCGCCCCCTGCTCCATGCCGCAGTCAACCAGAATATGTTTCCCTCCGAACTCCAGATAATGACAGCTCCCGGTCACCTCGTGAGCTGCGCCAATAAACTCTATACGCATGACTTCACCTTCTCCTTTTAAATGCAAACTCCCATAACCTGCTGACGCAGCCCATCAATATTTTATGAATGCTGATAATCACCACCATCCGGCCTGATCGCCCTGCCTGTGTCACACAGATTCACAGTACGTCCCCTCCAGATAATTGACGAACTGCTGCGCCGTACGCCCGGAGATACCGCCGTGGGACAGCTCCCATTTGTTGGCCTCAGCTTTCAGCTCCTCCTCCGGGAGCGTGATACCGGCGCGTCTCGCCAGCTCAATGACAATCTCAAAATATTCCTTCTGGCTCGGTTTTGAATAGTTAATCGTGACGCCGAAGCGGTTCACCAACGACAGTTTTTCCTGCATCGTATCCGAGCGGTGCAGGCCGTTCTCATTCTCCATGTCATTCCGGTCGTTCCACGTCTCCCTGATGAGATGGCGGCGGTTCGACGTCGCGTAGATGAGGATGTTGTCCGGCTTCGTCTCGACGCCGCCCTCGATGACCGCTTTCAGGAATTTATACTCGATCTCAAACTCCTCAAAAGACAGGTCGTCCATATAGATAATAAATTTATAATTCCTGTTTTTCACCGCCGCGATTACATTGGACAGATCCTGAAACTGGTGCTTGTAGATCTCGATCATCCGCAGCCCGTCCCCGTAAAACTCATTTACAATTGCCTTGATGCTGGTGGATTTTCCGGTACCGCTGTCGCCGAAGAGCAGTACGTTGTTCGCCTTTCTCCCTTCCACAAACGCCCTGGTGTTGTCCACCAGCTTCTTTTTCTGAATCTCATAGCCGACCAGATCGTCCAGCATGACCTTCTCCATATTGTTGATCGGGAGGAACTTCAGGCCGTCCGCACTGTCTGTTGTGATACGGAAGGCTTTATTCAAACCGAACATGCCGACCCCGTAATCCCGGTAAAAGTCGGTCACGGCATTAAAAAAGTCCTGAGCATCCCCGGCCTCTTCCAGTCTGGCACTCAGCTCCTGCACCTTTTCGCTGACATTTTTATTGTACATCAGTTCCTTTTTCTCGATCGCCTGATAATGAGAAATCCGGGTGAAGCAGTCAATATCCAGCGCCTTTTCAATCTCTGTAAAATCATAATCGAACAGAGCTTTCACCGCCCGAAAATCATTGAGGGCAAAGTGATTGACGCTCCCCTCATTCGCCCCCACCTTCTCACAGGTAATGCTGAACGGATTCTCATTGGTAATCAGATAATAAGCCAGATAATTGTGCCACAGATTCCTGTCGAACCCGTAATCCGTCGCAACAGTCAGCAGACGCTTAATCTGCGTGTACACACGCCTCGTCAGCGTCGCACGGCTCTCATTCCCCGACTCAAAATCGCGGAAGATCTCACCAAACCGGCAGAGCAGGCAGTCCTCCTCCATATCTCCGTACATAATTAGTTTCGCAATTTCCTGATACATATCTCACACTTTCTCTCCGTTTATCTGCAACAGATCTTTTCCCTCCCTGCTTATATGAACAGTTAAAACAGAGGCCGGACTATACGCCATAAAGGGAAATAACTATTCTTCAGTCATTTCCGGATACCATATGTCAGTTGCTTTTTCTTTCCAGATCACTGGTAATGATGCCAAACGACTCCAGTTTGGCTTTGATAAGCTGAAGCTGATATTCCGCTTCCTGTTTTGCATCATCAGACTTAATGATGCGCTGTAAATTTGCATAACTGTCAATCAGATTACTCAACATTTCTTTTTCTGTCACACTGTCACTCACTTTCTTTCACCACCCTGATCATTTTTCAATAATTATAGTGGATTTTTTTATTTATGTAAAGTCCGGCCTTCTGTTTTATATCGGTATCTCATACAGCAAAATAAAATCAGAAAGATTATTTGAATGTCTCTCTCTTTCTTTGTGCATACTCTTATCAAAGCAGTTCCCGCGAAGGGATTCTGTATTTTATAATGAATGACGCTGCTGATCCGGCGGCAGAACGGAGGAAATTATGCATATCATATTTATTACCCCCGCAAGCGCCCTGCGCCGCTTTCCCGTATATCGTCTGGGGAGCCGTTTTTACGGTCACCCCAACGCCATCACCGGCCCGCTCATTCTCGGCGGCATTTTAAAAAAAGCCGGACACACCGTGGAAGTGTACGAAGAACTGAACGGAAAACTGCCGCTCTGGAAATGTCTGGAAAAAGCGGATGTTTTCAGTATCTACACCATGACTTCGACCGCGCCGAGGGCATACGAACTGGCAGATATCATTCACGCCTGTTCCGACGCGAAAGTGATCATCGGCGGCATCCACGCCTCCGCGCTTCCGGAGGAAGCGGCAAAATATGCCGACCATGTCATCGTCGGCGAGGGAGAATCCGTCATTCTGGACGTTGTGGAAGGACGGCTGACAGATAAAATTATCCGCTCCGTCACTCCGGAAGACCTGGATGCCCTGCCGCTGCCCGATTACAGCATTTTAAAAACGCCCTGTGACAGCGCGAACGTCATGACGACCCGCGGCTGCACGTACCGCTGTACCTTCTGTACCACCTCGCGGATGTTTGCCCCTTACCGGCAGCGCAGCGTAGACAGTGTGATTGATGAAATACGAACATACAAAACCATGGGATTCCGGTATATGAATTTTGAGGATGACAACTTCACCGCGGACAAAGAACGGGCAAAAGAAATATGCCGCAGAATGATCGCGGAAAATCTGATTTTCAAAGAAACATTTTTCTTCGGCCGCACCGACATGGCGGAAGACGAAGAGCTGATGAGCCTTCTGGAACAGGCTCATTTAAACCGCGTGCTCATCGGCATTGAATCTCTGAACGAAACGGCGCTGGAACAGATACACAAGGGACAGCACAGGGACGACATCGTTCGCGCAGCGAAAGCCTGCCGGGAACATAAAATCCGTCTGATCGCGAGTATCGTTCTCGGCATCGATGCCGACAGCAGCGAGGACATACGAAAAGTCGTCCGGTTTGCCAGAGATCTCGACGCTTACCAGCTGCAGCCCGCCATCCTCACACCCTATCCGGGGACGCCGGTCTATCAGCAGTTTCAGGACGAAAATCGTATGCTCGTCCCCGACTGGGAGCAGTATGACATGATGAACGTCACCTTTGAGCCCCGGAATATGAGTGCCTGGGAGCTGCAAAATGAATTTTATTATGCAGTCACATTTTTTTATGACATTTTTTCGTCATTTCGTATCGGAAAAATCTTCGGATGGGGATATATGGTGCGAAGGCTCGGGCTGGCATTTTTTGCCCGCGCCGGAGCCTTCGGTGCCAGGTTCGCCGCGGACCACGCCGGACAAACATTCTATTACAAACTGAAACACGAAATCTATGAGACAGAAAAAGCCAGAACTGTTCCTGTCTTATATCTGCTCAAACAGAAACCGGCGGCAGTCAATGTACACTCCAGTGAAAACATCCCGTCTGACGGTATTCCGGATGAACAGCCGGACAATTACCAGCCTTCGTGGGAAGCCAGACAGCTGGCCGGACAACTGATTTACCGGCCGTGAAAAACCGTCTTCACCGTGAGGCGGTCTCAGACCGACAACTGATTTCCCGGCTGTGAAACCGTCTCAGGCCGCGTATCCATCATCTCTTCGTCTGAATCTCCAGGAGCTTGTTCTTCAGCTCCGTCTCGATCCGGATCATCTCCTGCTCCGCCGCCCGTCTCTTCTCACGGCCCTCGCTCTGGATCTGCATCACCTCGTCGAAGGTCGAGATCAGCGACTCGTTCGTATGCTGGAGCGTCTCAATATCGACGATACCTCGCTCAGACTCCTTCGCCGTCTCGATCGTCGCCGTCTTCAGAATATCCGCATTCTTTCTGAGCAGCTCGTTTGTCATATCCGTCACTTCGCGCTGCGCCTTAGCCGCCTGGTTCGAATGCTCGATGCCGAGAGTCAGCACCATCTGGCTCTTCCAGAGCGGAATCGTATTGACGATCGTAGACTGAATCTTCTCCGCCATCAGTGTATCGTTATTCTGAACAAGGCGAATCTGCGGGGCCGTCTGGATACTGATGATGCGGGTCAGCTCCAGATCATGCAGCTTCTTCTCAAACCGCTCGCATTTATTCTCCAGATCCTTCGCCGCCTGTGCGTCCTCAGGCAGGTTGGAACGTCTGGCCTTCTCCACCGCCTCCGCGAGCTCACCGGCACGAAACTCCTCGAGCTTCTTTTTGCCGGCCAGAATGTACATGGATAATTCCTTAAAATACGTCAGGTTCACCTCATACATCTTGTCCATCACCGCAATATCCTTCAGCAGCAGCTGCTGATGATTCTCCAATGCGGTGCAGACGGCAGTCACATTCGTCTCCGCTTTGGCGTATTTTGCCTTCATAGCCGTCGCTTTGTTCGACGATTTCTTAAAAAATCCTTTAAATCCCTTTTCGTTCTCCTCGATCTCAAAGCTTTTTAACTCCGTCACGAGAGATGACAGCATATTGCCCACCTCGCCGAGATCCTTGGTACGGACATTTTTCAGCGCCGTCTCGGAAAAGTCCGCCATCTTTTTCTGAGTGCCCACGCCGTACTGCAGGATTGCCTGAGAATTATGAATATCTATCTTTTTTGAAAAATCATCCACCATCTTCAGTTCTTCCGGCGTCAGGTTATTCTCCGAAAAAGCGGCATCCGCCGCCACCTCCGTCCCGGCCATGTCGCCCGCGGCCACCGGAAGCTCCTGCGCATCCGGCACTGTGTCAAAAGATAACGTCGGTGTTGTGGTATAATCCTTTAAATCTACGCTCATAGTTACGCCCTCCTTTTATATACCAAACCGGAAACCGGCACACGATTCTGCCTGAATTCCGTCACATCATGATTTAACCATATTAATCTGAATTTTTCTGTGTTATTTTTTGAAAGCATCCTCTTTCAGTCCGTCCTGCGCCAGAACCGTGTGCAGAACGGAAATATCTGAAGAAATATCCCAGGCCTTATCCTCAAACAGGCTGTCCAGAAGCTTCTCAAAAGCAACATTTAACGTATCGACAGCTTCCTCAATCTCATGCTTGGCAGAGGAAATATTCTCTCCCGCCACAGGCTGACGGTCCATCTCCTGATAAGTGTCCAGCAGCTTCTTTGTCGTCGGCAGATAATAACTCATCAGCTTATCCAGATCTGACGCCACCTCCGGGTGCGCCCGAACCACGTCAAAAATACGCGCCACTACATGCTCCATCTGATCCAGCTTTGCCGAGAACTCTGCCCCCGGGATGCGTTCATTGCTCTCGTGGATATGACGGATGTACTCCTCGCCCTTCTCGATCAGTCTGCGGCACTCCGGAGAAAGTCCGTCGTCCTTACGTTTCGCCTCGTCCGCCTGCCGCTGCACCTCGGCAGCCTGCCGTTCACGGGCCGTATAATCACTTTTCGCAGACAAATAGGACTGATACGCCTCATCCGACAGGATCAGATAATGCTGGTCCTCATCCACATGTGCCTGAAAAAACCAGTGCATCTCAATCATTTTCAGCAGATCCCGCGTCGTATATTCCAGAGACTTGCCGATACAGTTCGCCAGTTCCCGGATCGGAATATTGAGGCTGTGCTGTATGACCCGGAGATATCTCCTGTAACGGCTCAGCAGCCCCAGCCTGACGCGGCCGCGAACCGCCGGCACCAGAGCCAGAACCGTCAGAACGGCAAAAAAGATCATTCCGGCCAGCGCCGGAACCCCTCCTGACAGGACCACGATCAGAAACACGATAAAACAAATCCCGAAAACGACCGTAAGTATCGAACCGAACACGCACATCAGAATACTGGAGACCCTGCCCCGCGGACGGGTTTCATATAAAGAGGTCACCGGTGATGTTCTCCGGCCGGCATTCTGATCTGTCTGATACACTGAACGCTGCTGAGCCGACTGTCCCTGATGTCTCCCGCCGGCCGGGCCCCTGACTGTATCAATCGTATCATTAATAATATTCCCGATCGACCGGCTCAGATTCGTAAAATCACCATAGTAAATCGCGTCATCCACTGTGTCTTTGATCTGTCGACCGATATTGTCCCAATTATTCTCGCTCATATTTACTCCATACCCTGTAATGACACTGCATTGGCGAATCCGGCACATTCTCCCACCCGCCGGGGGAAAATAAGCCTGCCCGTTCTGTTTACGTAGACATTCTAGCACTTTTCTCAGTAAAAAGGAAGACTTTCTTATCGAATCACGATTCAAACCAGTAAACGGCAAATATTTTTGACGTTTACTATAATCCCGACCAACAGCAGGCTGCACACTATAAAAAACCCCCGTGCCGCATGATTTCGCAACACGAGGGTCTTCATATAATATTTCTTAAGTCATAAAGTCATGTGATTTTATTTATTAGCGATAGCCTTCTGAATCTCCTCCGTCAGCAGCGGCACGATCTTGTTCAGATCGCCGACGATGCCGTAATCCGCGACATCGAAAATAGGCGCATCTTCATCCTTATTGATCGCGATGATAATGTCTGCCTCCTCCATGCCGGCCACATGCTGAATGGCGCCGGAGATACCGATGGCAAAGTATACATTCGGGCGGACCGTCTTGCCGGTCTGTCCCACCTGCAGATCCTTCGGCTTCCAGCCGCTGTCCACAACCGCACGGGAGCAGGACACTGTACCGCCCACAACTGCGGCCAGTTCCTCAAGAATCTTAAAGTTCTCCGGAGAACCGACACCGCGGCCGCCGGACACGAGGATCTTGGCATCCTGGATATCAACGACATCCGCAACGTTCTTCACGATGTCGAGAATCTCGACATATTTCTTATCGGGTGTGAAGCCGGGGTTGTACTCGACCACGTCCGCTTTCGCATCTGCGATGGGCTCGTTCTTCTGCATAACACCCGGGCGGACAGTCGCCATCTGCGGACGGTTGTCCGGGCAGGCGATCGTCGCGATGGTGTTGCCGCCGAATGCGGGACGGGTCATGAGCAGCTGATTGTGTTTCTGCTCCTTGCCCGGCATCGCCACCAGCGGGAAATCACCGATATCCAGAGATGTACAGTCTGCGGTCAGACCGGTCTTCACACGAGCGGACACACGGGGGCCGAGATCGCGGCCGATCGCCGTAGCGCCCACCAGCATGATCTCCGGCTTAAACTCATTAATTACGGAAGCCAGCGCATGCGTGTAAGGCTCTGTGCGGTATACCTCCAGCTCCTTGTCGTCCACTACAATCACCTTGTCCGCGCCGTAAACGGCGAGCTGATCCGCGAGATCCTTTACATTGTAGCCGATCAGAACTGCGGCCACCTTCTGGCCCAGATCGTCTGCAAGGTCTTTGGCTTTGCCCAGCAGCTCAAACGCGATCGGGCTGATTTCATTATCTACCTGCTGAGCGAATACATATACGTCTTTGTACTGCTCGATTAAGGATTGTTCCATTGCTGCCATTGTTCATCTCTCCTTTCTCTTAAAGACCGCACACATGCTTCTCTGTCATCTTGCCGATCAGATATGCGACAGACTCTTCTGTGTCGAGGTTTACTTTTTCTCCGGCACCCTTGCGAACCTTATCGGATGCTTTTGCGATCTTCGTCGGAGAACCGGAAAGACCGATATTGGAATCATCCAGACCAACCAGATCTGCTCTGCCCCATGTCGTGATCTCTGCCTCGCACGCGTCAAAAATGCCGCCCGGCGTCATATATCTGGGCTCATTCAGCTCGGAAAGGCAGGTGATCAGGCAGGGCATCTGTGCCTTTACAATGTGGTATCTGTCGTCATACTGACGCTGAACAACTACAGAATCGCCCTCGATCTTAATATCCTGCGCATAAGAGATCACCGGAATATCCAGATGCTCGGAGATCTGCGGACCAACCTGCGCGGTGTCGCCGTCGATTGCCTGACGTCCGGTGATGATCAGGTCATAGTCCAGTTTGCGGATACCGGCAGCGATAGTAGAAGAGGTCGCCCAGGTATCGGCGCCGCCGAGTACGCGGTCTGTGATCAGAATGCCTTTGTCTGCTCCCATGGCTATGGCCTCTCGAAGCACATCCGCAGCCTTCGGCAGACCCATGGTCACAACGGTCACTTCCGCGCCATACTGGTCTTTTAATCTCAGAGCCGCCTCAACGCCTGCCTTGTCATCCGGGTTCATAATGGTCAGCATCGCCGCTCTGTTCAGGGTTCCGTCCGGATTGAACTGAACTCCGCCTGCCGTATCAGGTACCTGTTTTATACAAACAATAACTTTCATGAATTCATTCCTCCTACTTCAACAGATTTGCAGAAATAACCATACGCTGAACCTCGCTGGTTCCCTCGTAGATCTCTGTAATCTTGGCATCACGCATCATGCGCTCCACATCGTACTCTCTGATATAACCGTAGCCGCCATGCAGCTGAACACACTTGGTCGTAACCTCCATGGCAACCTCTGCCGCCATCAGCTTCGCCTGAGCCGCCTCTACGGAATAAGAAATCTTAGCGCCTGCCTGATATTCATCCTTTTTGAGCGCCGCCTTGTAAACCATCAGCTGCGCCGCCTCAACCTTCGTTGCGAGGTCGGCCAGCACGAACTGCGTGTTCTGGAACTGAGCGATGCTTCTGCCGAACTGCTTTCTCTCCTTTACATAGGCGATGGTTGCTTCCAGCGCGCCTTCTGCCAGACCGAGCGCCTGAGCGGCGATTCCGATCCGTCCGCCATCCAGCGTATGCATCGCGATACCGAAGCCCTTGCCCTTCTGTCCGAGGAGGTTCTCCTTCGGGATACGGCAGTCTGTAAAGATCAGCTCATAGGTGGAAGAACCACGGATACCCATCTTCTTTTCCTTGACACCGAAGGTGAATCCCGGCGTGCCCTTCTCAACAATGAAAGCAGAAATCTCTTTCTGTACTCTGCCGCGCTTCTCAACCTTGCCGGTCACGGCGATCACGATATATACGTCCGCCTCTTTACCGTTGGTGATAAAGCACTTGGAACCGTTGATCACCCACTCGTCGCCGTCTAAAACCGCCTTGGTCTGCTGTCCCTGCGCGTCAGTACCTGCACCCGGCTCGGTCAGACCGAAAGCGCCGAGCTTTTTGCCGGTAGCCAGATCCGGGATATATTTTTCCTTCTGCTCCTTCGTGCCATAGGTCAGAATCGGGTCAATGCACAGGGAAGTGTGTGCGGAAACAATCACGCCTGTCGTGCCGCAGACCTTGGATAACTCCTCCACACACATCGCATAGGTCAGGATATCGCAGCCCTGTCCGCCGTACTCCTTCGGAACCGGGATGCCCAGAAAACCGTATTTCGCCATTTTTTCGACGGTCTCTCTCGGGAATCTCTCCTCCTCATCCACTTCCTGCGCAAGAGGTTTTACTTCATTCTCAGCGAATTCTTTGAAAAGGCTTCTGGCCATTTCATGCTTCTTACTTAATCCGAATTCCATTATTATTTCCTCCATATATTATTGTTTACTTGCTGTAATCATAGAAGCCGATACCGGTCTTGCAGCCGAGCTTGCCCGCGCGTACCATCTTCCGGAGCAGCGGCGCCGGACGGTATTTCGTATCACCTGTCTCCGCATAGATCACTTCCATGATCGCAAGGCAGATATCCAGGCCGATGTAGTCGCCGAGCTGCAGCGGACCCATCGGATGGTTCGCTCCCAGCTTCATGGCAGCATCTATATCCTCTACACTTGCAACACCCGCTTCAAGCACACATATACCCTCGTTGATCATCGGAACAAGGATACGGTTTACGACAAAGCCGGCCGCTTCCTTCACCTGAACCGGCGTCTTGCCGATCTCTTTGGAGATCTCAATAATCTGATCACGAAGCTCATCCGGCGTGTTCTCACCCTGAATCACCTCGATCAGCTTCATGACCGGTGCCGGATTAAAGAAATGCATACCGATCACCGGGCGATCCAGTCCCGCGCCGATTTCCGTAATAGAAAGAGACGATGTGTTTGATGCAAAAATGCAGCCGTCCGGAACAATGTCCTGCAGCTCCTTAAATGTCTGCTTCTTTACATCCATCACTTCCAGTGCCGCCTCCACGATCAGGTCCGCCTCTGTGCAGATGTCCTTCGTGCCGGTAGTAATCTTCGCCAGAACAGCATCAGCAGCCGCCTGCTCCATCTTACCCTTTGCGATCCGTTTCTCAAAACCCTTCGCGATCTTGTTCTTGCCTTTTGCCGCAAGCTCGTCATTGATATCACACAGATATACCTCATATCCTTCTGTCTGCGCAAAAGCCTGGGCAATGCCTGAACCCATCGTACCGGCTCCGATAACTCCAACCTTCATGAAAATGTACCTCCTTAAAAAATATATGATAATTATAGAATACCTAAACCCGAAGCGAATCCTCGTTATTATTTTATCGTTATTATTTTAACTAATAACCGTTCGAAAAAAGCTCCGTCTAGCGGAGCTTTTTTCTATCTACGAAAGTCTTGGTTGTCTAATATCCTGTCATTCGGGTGTGCAAGCACCCCCGCCTGACAGTCTATTGACAACACTTTCATAGTAAGTCACACCGGATTCATCATCAGCTATGTATATCCATTGTATAAGTATAAAGAGAGAATTAAGCTTCCTTCTTAACAATAGTCGCGCAGCCCATGCCGCCGCCGATACACAGAGTAGCCAGTCCGTATGTCACGTCTCTCTTCTGCATCGCATGCAGCAGAGTAACCAGGATACGGCAGCCGGATGCTCCTACCGGATGTCCGAGAGCAACAGCTCCGCCGTTGACATTCAGGATGTCAGAACTGAAGCCAAGCTCCTTCTGAACCGCTACTGACTGAGCTGCAAACGCCTCATTCGCCTCGATGAGGTCGATGTCGCCTATCTCAAGACCGGCGATCTTCAGAGCCTTTTTGGTAGCCGGAACCGGTCCGATACCCATGATCTTCGGATCACATCCGCCGAGTGCGCCGGATACGAACGTAGCCATCGGCTTAACGCCGAGCTCTTCTGCCTTCTCTGCGCTCATCACGACCACTGCCGCAGCGCCATCGTTGATACCGGAAGCGTTGCCTGCGGTAACCAGTCCGCCCTCTTTGCCGGAGCAGCATCTCAGCTTGCCAAGCGTCTCAACGGTGGTACCCGGACGAGGACCCTCATCCTTCGTGATCATAACAGTCTCTTTTTTAACCTTAACCGGAACCGGAACAATCTCGTCGTCAAATGCGCCGGACTCCTGAGCAGCTACTGCCTTCTGCTGGGAAGCAGCGGAGAAAGCATCCAGCTCCTCGCGGGTCAGTCCCCACTGATCGCAGATATTCTCAGCCGTGATCATCATATGATAGTTATTGAACGCATCCCACAGAGCGTCATTCACCATCGTATCGATGATCGTGGAGTTGTTCATTCTGTAACCGAAACGTGCTTTCTTTAACGCATACGGAGCCATGGACATGTTCTCCATACCGCCGGCAACTACGATGTCAGCCTGTCCGGCCATGATCATATTAGCAGCCTCGTTCACGCACTTCAGACCGGAACCGCATACTACGTTCAGCGTAAATGCCGGAACCTCGTTCGGAATGCCGGCCTTGATGGAAGCCTGGCGCGCTACGTTCTGTCCCAGGGAAGCCTGGATTACGCAGCCCATCATAACCTCGTCAACCTGCTCCGGCTGAACTCCGGCTCTGTTCAGAGCCTCTTTGATCACGATCGAACCCAACTCAACAGCCGGTGTGTTGCCAAACTGTCCGCCCATCTTGCCGATTGCTGTCCGGCAGGCGCCTGCGATTACAACTTTCTTTGCCATCTTTTTCTCTCCTTTTGACTTTTAGAAATATTATTTGCGGTATTCCGGATTAAGAATACCCCAGATATAGCCATTCTAGCACTTTTCATTTCCTTTTGCAATGGCTCTGAACGTGATTTTGCATAAAAAAACAGAACATATTTCCATCAGTTCTAAAAAGAATACAATATATTATGCATTATAATTCCTTCTGCATTTATATAATTCCTGCGTTTCTTCTCTTTGAATCGTATTTACATGGATTTTTCCCATTTTTTACTATTTTTTATAAAAAGCAAGACAAAAAGAGAAAATCCTGTTAAAATAGAACCAGTGTGCATTTATCGTGCGGGTGATTTTACTCCGCGGGATGACAGGCTCCGCCATGTTCACACTGCGGCGGAGGATTCCTGGTACAGCAAAAAAGTCAGACTGCCAGTCACTTCATATTCGCTGTACCAGATACATACGGAGGACAATACCATGTCTATTACAGGCATATTTGCATTACTTGGAGGCGTCGGACTGTTTTTATTCGGCATGACCATCATGTCCACGGGACTGCGGAATGCCTGCGGTGACAACCTCCAGACCATTCTGGAACACGCCACCAAGAATAAATTTATCGCTGTTTTCGTCGGACTCGGCATGACCATGCTGATCCAGAGTTCTTCCGCCACGGACGTCATGGTCATCGGTTTTGTAAACTCCGGTATGATGAGCCTGTCCCAGGCGATCGGCGTGATCATGGGCGCCAACATCGGTACCACGATCACCGCACAGATCACCGCGTTCAACATCAGCGCGGTTACGCCGCTGCTGCTGTTTGTCGGCGCGGCGATGTATCTGTTTATGAAAAAGCGGATCCGCAAGCACATCGGATCCATCATCATGGGATTCGGCATGCTGTTTCAGGGTATCGCCATCATGAAAGAAGCCATCGCGCCGCTCTCTGAGAGCCCGGCGTTCGTCGAGTTCCTCACAGCCCTGAGCAATCCGGCTCTGGCGCTTTTATTCGGCGTCGCCTTTACCGCGCTGCTGCAGAGCTCATCATCAGCCACCGTTATCTTCCAGGCGTTTGCCATCCAGGGGCTCTTAAGCTACGACATGGCCGTCTACCTGGTGATCGGCGCCGCCATCGGAAGCGTCACGCCGAACCTTCTGGCCAGCCTGACAGCCAACCGGAACGGCAAGCGCTCCGCGATCCTGAACCTGCTGTTCAACCTGATCCGCGCGGGCATTATCATTGTACTGATCAACGTGTTCCCGGCCATCCTGACAGGGATCCAGTCGCTGTCCCCGAACGACATCGGTCGGCAGATCGCGAACACGCATACGATCTTCGCCATCATCGCCGTGGTCATCGAGATCTTCTTCACCAAACAGATCATCGCACTGACCTACAAGATCATCCCGCTGAAGCCGGAGGAGACCCGCGCCGAGGAAGCGCGCTCCCTGGTTTATATGACAGAAACCACCAAGATCCCTACCATCGTCGTGCTGCACCAGGCGCAGCTCGAGATCACGCGCATGGGCCGGATCGCGGCAGCGAACCTGCAGGACGCGATCGACTGCTTCTTTGATTATAAGGAAGAGACAGCCGCGCTTGTGCGTGAGCGTGAGGATACGGTAGAGATTTTAAATCAGGCCATCTCTGACCGGATGGTCGCGCTGCGACGGTTTGATCTCTCCAAAAATCACATGCGCCGCATGTCCATGATGACGATCGCCACCACGGACATCGAGCGACTCTCCGACCACGCCACCAACATTATAGAATATTCTGAGCATCTGCACGCCCAGAAGATCGTTCTCTCCGATGAGGCGCTGACCGAATTAAAGGAGATGACCGATAAAACCATGGAGGCCGTGAACCTCTCCCTGGATATCTTCTGTTCGGAGAGCTACATACAGATCGACCATCTGGAGGATCTGGAGTCCCGCGTGGACGACCTGCAGAAGATTCTCATCGACAACCATGTGGACCGGCTGATGCGCTCGGAGTGTGATCCCATGAGCGGCGTCATCTTCTCCGATATCGTGACGGATCTGGAGCGGTGCTCCGACCACGCGATCAATATCGCGTATGCGCTGAAGGAGAGAGATAATCAAATCATGTGACAGTGATTGTGTGACAACAAGAAATTTTCATTGACAAACATTGATTTTTTTTTAGAATACAGAAAAGAGAAATGGGTTTTTTGCCAAGTACAGCTTATTGCTCGAAAGGGTTGCTCGTTTCTTTTTTATATCCAATATGTCGTATAAATACAGTTTTCCATCCGATGCATGACGAATCAGCATGGAGGCATGAAACACATTATATCTAAGGAACTCCCCTGCATCGTCATAAACCGGCAACGCAAACCTGGAATCATATCGATACCATCCCCTCATGATATCACTCTCTCATCATCCGTCAAAATCAGATATATGCAGCTCCTCCTCAACGAAAAGCTGATTGACAACCACCCTGTAATCGCTCAGGCGCATGGCTTTTCTTATTTTCTTTTCATAGCTCTCATGGTTTGTAAATACATGGCTCATGTAAAACCAGATTTCTTTCATTTTATAGAGCAGCGGTTTTTCACCGGACAACACTTCCGCATAATCCGACAGCAGCCGATCATGGAATGCCCGCAACCGTTCTTTCGTGAGATGGGATTTCTCTGTCCCATGCCTCGACGGTTCCGAAAAAGCCGCTCTCGCTTCTCCGAACAGCGCCGGGTCACAGAGAGCGCCGCGCCCCAGCATCACCGTGCCGACTTCCGGATAATTCTCAGAAAAACGCCGGACATCTGAAACGGAGAACAGGTCGCCGTTGTACACGAGAGGCAGCTTCGTATGCTCCGCCGCGTAAGAAAATATCTCCATATCCGGATGATTTTTATAATAGTCCGTCTGCAGACGCGGATGGATGATCAGCTCGCTGATCGGATACCGGTTGAAAATCTCCAGCAGTCGCAAGAATTCCTCCGGTTCCTCCATGCCGATTCTCGTCTTGACGGAAACAGCGACATCCGTTTTTGCAAAGATGTCATACAGAAACGCATCCAGCTTCTCCGGATACGCAAGAAAACCCGCGCCGCGCCCCTTCGTAACAACGGTCCTCGACGGGCAGCCCAGGTTTAAATTCACTTCCTCATAACCGAGAGACTGCAACTCATGCGCCGTCCGGAGGAAGCTTTCCGCGTGATCTGTCATAATCTGCGGCACGAGGTGAATCTTCTCATTATGCTCCGGTGCGATATCCCGGTATTCCCTCGGCGTCAGCCTCTTTCCCGTCCCCGGCGACAGGAAAGGTGAAAAATATCTGTCCGCTTCCGGAAAAAAATCCGCCTGCGCGTTCCGGTATATATAGCCTCCGATCCCTTCTAACGGGGCAAAATACAGATTCATGGGTGCGTCTCCTCAACATTTCTGAACAGTTCCTTATAATGAGATCTTATCCCTCAATACTTCTACCCTGCACTCATGTCGCTTTGCCGTATCTTTCCTGTGATAAGCAATGCCCACTGCGAGAACGCGCCCTGTATATTCCGGCTTTTGTCCGGGCTTTCCCATAAAACGCAGCACATACTGCCGATCTTTAATCTGTTCGATGGCCTCATCTACAGTGTGATCCACCTTGAGCTCTATAATAAGAGCATCATCATCTCTCCGAAACGGATAAAAAATATAGTCCACATAACCGGTACCTGCTCTGTCCTCCCGCTCAATTCGATAAGTTTCAATCGCAGAAAGATAGATCCAACGGAGCATGGAAGCCAGCTCCGCCTCATGAATATAACTGTTTAACGGACTTATCGTATGATGCGCAAACTGAAGTATTTCAGCCATCGTCTTCGTGTCTCCGGCTTTTGTCGCACGCAGCATTCTTTCGGATTCCTTTGCGATCTGATAGACGCTGCCCAGAGATGCCTCTTTTTTCACCATTTCTGAAAACTTACCCATCAGTTCACGGTTCGGTATAGACACGCAGCCATCTGAATAATTCAGAAAACCATACACTACCATGGCAGAAAAAATCTCATCTCTCGTCCTCAGCTCCATGGATGTCGCAGCATAATCCTGTACTTTAGCCGGAACAGGAAGATCGGCCACCATCAGACCAACCGGTTCCTTCACCTCATCTACATTGGCGCCGACATAATAGAACAGTTCGTCATATGGTCCGGAACTGGTCCAGTAATTATCAATCTGATTATTTGTCAGGGCATATACCACAGAACGCGGGTTGTATACACGTATGCCGCTACGCGTCTGATAGCCATCGTACCAGAACCGGAGGTCTTCCCTCAAGATACGGGGATTCGAAGAAACATCCTGCATGAGATATCGTGCGTATAGTTCATCCACCTCGGCATCCGTAAAACCAAAATATTCAGAATATACCGCCTGCGTCGCCATCGTATACTCGCAGAACATATTCAGTTCTGACCCGCTCGAGTACTTCGCAATGGGAAGTATGCCGGTCATGTAAGCCATTTCCACATATGCTCTGTCTTTCAGAAGAAGGCTTAAAAATTTTGTAAAAGACTCTTTATCGGAATCGGAGACAAATCTCTGGTGATAAATATAATCCCACTCATCCAATACAAAAATAAACTTCTCACGCCCACAATACTCAAATACCATGGTCAGAGCATCCCACACCGCATCGTCACTCTCAATCCCGGCATCCGGATATTCCATCTGCAAATCACGGAGAAGCATTTTCTTTATTCTGCCGATATATTGCGCGTATGTCGTCAATTCATCAGGCATGTCATTAAACGAAATATGAATAACATTATGCGCGTTCAGATGCCGCTGGTACCATTCACAGGAGGAAGCCTTCATATGGGCAAACTGACTGCTGCTGTCTGCTCCTCTGCCAAAATAGGCCGATATCATATTCGCCATCATGGTTTTACCAAACCGCCGCGGCCGGGTAATACATGTATATTTGATACTCTTTTTTCCATTGCCGCCGGCTGCCACCGCAAGGTTTTCCCCCATCTCTACGATTGGCACAAGATCATTCAGTATAGCCGATTTATCAACATAATACGTACCCGCGCAGTCATCGCAGAACATTTCATGCGCGCCGGCGCTGTTCAGATAAAATCCCATGTCGGCCTCCACCCCTTTTCTCTGATACTTTCCGAAAAATCATAACACAGGATTTGACACTTGTCATCTGTTTTTTATGAACGGCAGCAATGAAGTATGAACTCAGCCTCCGGACTGATAAGGAACTGTTTTATCTGACGAAATTACTCTTTATGCATCCTCATGAGATACTGTTTGGACGCCATAATCAATATAACTGCGATTATGCCATAAGCAGCACCGTATATGAAATTGTTTGTGCTCAGAAATCCATTCAAAATCAGGTTAGCGTTCAACAATGGTGTCAGCGAAAAATAATTCACTGCATTAATTCCCAACAATCCCAAAAGAGCCGGCAATGCCAGCAGGATGGCAGAAACAATGGCTGCCCTGAAAGTATCTCTGCACAAAAAAGAGATCACTCTGACCAGACCCAGCATTGTCCATGCACCGAAAAATCGAATCATATACAATAAAATCAGATATTCCCACAGTCGAATTACCGCAGGGCAGGCGGAAAATGACTCCAGACTTTGAATCCATGAACCACATTTTAAAAGCCCGACTTTGCAGGCAATCAGCAGAAAGTCCATTCCATACACAAGAGCAAATAAAACCATCATCGTTCGGAAAGAAACTTTTTCCTTTGCTTTCAACGTAGCCATTCGACCGTTGCAGGCAGTATAAATCAACTGATTCATTCCGCCGCCCTTGTCTGCGGAAAATACGGCTGACACACAGATGCACAGCAACAAGCCAAACAGAACGGCATTTACCATATCCCGATTCTCATCATCTCCCATCAGCATCCGGTAACCTCCATCATAGATCAGGCTTAACATACGCCCCTGCTCCGCACTTTGAACCAGGATCCGGTCGTATTCCGCGACTACCTTTTCCCACGCACTTTCCGGTAAAAGGCTCTGTGCAATCTCGTTGAGCCTGTCCGCATCTGTTTCCGACTCATATTCTTCGTATAATCCAATATATCGTTCATTTTCTTCGGTTACATATGTCTCCGTCTGCTCATCAGGGACTCCGGACAGATAATCCATATATATTTTATAATAAATATCTTCGGAATCTGTGAGATATTCATAATTCCAGATTCTGAAAATCTGAATGGCGGCAATCATGATCAGCAGCCAGATGATTCCTCTTTTCTTTATTAGTTTCAGATATTCAAAATAAACGACTCCTCCTGCATGCATATGTTTACGTTTGCATATAAGCGTTTCCCGGGCGCCCGACATACTCAAAACACACCACCCCTGTGCCGCTCTCGCGCAAAGGAACGGGAAAAGCCCCACGATCCCGACCAGTATGAGCGCAGAGACGGAAATGATATTGACCGGACGCCCGAAAACATTTACATTCCTGTATTCAGTCAGGATATTGTCCGTCTGCATAAAATAATACAGATTTACATATCTTAAAGTTGAGAACACACTGTTATCGCCCGGCAAATAGTACAACGCCGCGCTTATTCCGGACAGGATTCCGACAGCAGGAACGATATGAACCGCTCTCTGCAGCAACAGGCAGATCAGGAACAAAATCATTCCCACAGCGGAGAAATACAAAATTTTTTCCGCAAAAAATAATATCAGATATTGCCCGACTGAAATTTTCAGGATACAAGCCTGATAATCGCCCACTGACTGCACTGCCCGGCTTATGTCGCCAAAACCGTATGAAACACCTCCTGCAGTCAGATTCTCCCCATATAAAATAATTACACCCGCCATCAATGCCAGCAACAACGTCAACAGCTTCGAAAGAAACATCCGTTCTCTTCCTCTGGCCGTTGGCCCTGTCATCAAAAACAAACCTGCCTGTTTTTCCGTCAGGACTAAGAAAACGCAAATCGCTGCCACAAAAAACAACATTATAAAATCCGTACCCCGCTGGTCGGTTGCCGCAACAATTCCTCTGGATACATCCACAGAGGGAATGATATCGGCCAATTCCGAAAAGTCCTCCGCTGTCTTATAAATATTTCTTACCGCATATCCTGTTTTATTTTTAAAAATAGAAACACTCTGCATTACTGCCGCATTCTGCTGTATCTCCTCCAGATAATCCGAATATCCCGCCACCTTTTCCAGTTCTGTAAGTTCGTCACTCAGCAATTCCCACTCGCTCCAGATGACTCCGGTATAAGGACAAATATCATCAATTATGCTGTCCGATTCCATCTCTTCTATCCCATAATAGTAAAGATACAGGCATTGTCTTGCCTCGGAGAGCTGCTCATAAGCCTCATCAGTCGAAAGCCCGGAAATATCAGCCATCATCTCCCGATAATTCTCTGCCGTGTACGTAAGATTCCCGCCCGTCATACTGTTCACCAGCATCATCAGGTTAATTGCAGCACAGATTACCAGGATTATAATAAAACCTTTCTGATTAAATAATTTCTTCCACTCAAAACACAGTTGTTTCATCCCTGCCCGGCCCTCTGTCTTTCATCTGAAAGTGATACAGATATACATCCTCCAACGTCGGTATTGTATGCACATTTTCGTATTCCTGCAAAGGCTGCTCTGCCAGCACTTTCAGTTTTGCCACGCTGCCGTCACTTAAAATATTAGACACACAATACGCAGATTCTACCCGGGGTATCTGCTCAGCGGGAACCGTAATTTCATATACATAATCCCGAATCTCATGAGTAAGCTCTCCAACCCCGGCTTTCCGGATTAGTCTTCCGTCCCCAAGAAGGATAATCTCTTTTGAAATATGTTCAATATCGGAAACTACATGTGTAGCGATGAGCACAATTTTATCTTTTGAAATAGAAGAAACCAGATTTCGAATACGAATCCGTTCCCTCGGATCCAACCCCGCTGTGGGTTCATCCAGTATCAGCAGTTCCGGATCATTGAGGATAGCTGCCGCCAGCAAAATCCGCTGCCTCATGCCGCCTGAATACGCATGGAGTTTTTTTTTCAGCTCATCCTGAAGGTTGACCTGCCGCGCTGCAGCAGAAATCTTCACCCGGATAGTTTCCCTGGGCACCTCTTTCAGCACAGCCATATAAGCCAGGAACTCCCATCCGGTAAAGCCGGGATAGAGATTCTGCTGCTGCGGCATATACCCCAGCCGCTTCCGATAGTCCCTGCCGTAACCGCGGATATCCCGTCCATCACAAACAACTTTCCCCGCAGTCTGCTGCAGATTTCCAACTAATATATTGATCAGGGTGCTTTTTCCGGCTCCGTTTGGCCCCAGCAATCCGTAAACGCCGCTCCCTAATTCCAGAGTTATGTCCCGCAAAGCATACTTATCCCCATATTTCCTGCCCAGTGCCTCTGTCTTAATCTGCATCATCCAGATACTCCTGTATTTGCCGGTTCATTTCCTCCACAACCGCATCAATTCCCGCTTCTTTCAGCGCATCATTAAAACTGTCATAGTATTCTTCCCAGTCTGATACATCAAACATATTGTCCGAAGGTTCAAACAGGAATATTCCTCTCATTGCATTATTGTCCAGATACAATTCGGTCACGGCTGCCGCTTCTTCCTCTACAGCGCTGGCATCAAATGTAAAGCCATACAGAGGATTTGATTTTACGGTCGAAAGCGTGTCCATATTGATCTCCGTTTTCCCGCTGGTCTCAAAGGGGGTAATCACACTGCTGGCAAACACACTTCCGAGGTTTTTATGAAAAACCGTGTACTCACTTTCAAGCCCTTCCATCTCCACACCTTCATTTGTAACCACATAATCTTCATTTTCTATGCCATAGCGAAGCAGATTTGCGGCATCCTGATCTGTATAAATAAAATTCAGAAAAGCAAAGGCTTCATCCTGATGCCCGGAACTCTGCGCAATACAGGACAGTTCATAATTCAATGCTGTCGTATCCTGCTCATAATAAGGAATTCGCGTCAATATAATCCCATTGACATTGGTCCATGTATCAAGACTGTCGGAACGGCAGATCGGAAATCCATTAAAATCTGCCTGCATCAGGAAATCTTCTTCTGCTGTTTGATCCCCGCTTTCCCGTATATATCCTTTCTGATAATAGTCATTCATGGTTCCTGCCAGTTTTCTCATCTCTTCCGTATCAAAAAGATTGACTACACGGATCTCTTCCTCTTCCTCATCGGTCCAATATCCGATCGGGAAACTAAGGCTGTAAGTCCATACCGGAAGATTACACGTTAGATATACCGGGACAAAGGAAAATGCCGTAAAGTTCTCATTTTCTTTTTCCCCTTCCGTCACTCTGGCAAATACATCTTCCAGCTCTGTCAGCGGTTTTGCCAGATCATCTGCTGTCAAGCCATACTTTTCCATCAATTCCGTATTGGCAGCCCAACCGGCCGGCTCCGGCGCGTACAGGTTTCCCACGGCAAATACCCCGTCCTGATACCCTGCAATCTCATAAACCTGATCCGACAATACATCCTTCAGATCATTTCCGGCCTCCGTTTCCAAATACTCTGTCAGATCAGCCAATTCCCCCGCCGCTGCCGCCTCCCGGACATACCTGGAATAAGCCGGAATAATATCTACCGCTATATTTTCTTCCCGCATGGCCGCAAGTAATTCCGTCGGCGTTACATCATCAAATAATTCCGACGGGATTTGCCTCATCTGAACCTGAAAATCATACCCGTTCTCATATAAGAGTTCATTTAACTGCATGACCACGCTGTCGCTGTATACCGTCTCTGTATACACGATCAGCGTATCAGGCGGAGTCTCGACTGATTCCAGATTTTTAATATATGCATCCAACGTGTTACCGACCACAGAGATATACAGTTGATTTTCCGTTTCTGTTGCTTCCTCTGTCTGCTCCGAAAAGACCGAGTCGGCGCTGTCATACTCTTCACTCTGCCCGCAGCCAGCAGCCAGACTCATTCCTGTACACAAAGCCAGGATAACGGCCAGCATCCTCTTTTTTGCTCTCCGTGCTTTTTTCATTGTCCACTCTCCTGATCCAGATAGTAAATTGATACATACTCATTGCTGCCGCTCATATAACTTTGCAATGACATATACTGATATTCAAAATCCCCGTCATATGCCTCATACATATCAGTCCGATGCACCGCGACACTGTAGACGACACCATATTCCGAGATCTCCTTCGGCACCGCATCCACTCCGGCCTGTGACACATAATCCCCTCTGACCTCGGACAATTCACCTGTTTCCATATTGTAAACATAATAGGTGCCATCCGCATAATCATAGATAGACTGGTAAGTTGAGAAACAGCTGAATTCTGAATAAGAATCCACACCCGAAAAATAAACTTCCTCCTCTCCCGTCTCAATATTCATTCGAATCAGTTCCGTATTCTCCCCATTAATCCGAGTTCCGTAACAAAAATCTCCCGCAAAGGCTGCATAGCAATAATCCCCATCATTTCCATAAATAACCTGTGTGAAATCTGCAGTACATGCGACATCCCGTTTGGAAACCTCCCCGGATTCCGTATCATAAATATAATAAGAATCCGCTTCCTGAGAATAATAGTAAAATTTTCCGTCTTCCATCTTATGAACAACAAACACATCTGCCCATATATCCCCCAAAGAAGATGTGTCCAAAAGGCTCGCTTCACCGGTTTTCAAATCCACACGATAGAGTCTGGTTTCCTGCCCTTCGCTTTCTTTTGTTTTCGCATCAAATGTCTTACTGGTTGCTGTGCTGACCCTTACAATGGCAATATCCCGGTAAAACCAGGCGGCATTCGAAAAGTTGGCTTCCCCTTCCAGAGTGACTACCTTCTCATCATTATTTCCGTCAGTGTCTCTTTTCCGCAAATCCGCCTCATTATACCCGTCGCCATACGCGATATAATAAATGGAGCCTCCATATACCGTGATACCGCTTATCGCGTCAATCTCTGCATTGCATGTGCCGTCACCACCCTCGTTTGATGAGACATGCGAACACTCCGGTTTGTCACACACGTAAACCGTTTCCTGAGAAGCATAATCAAAGAAATGGAGCATGTTGTTTTCATCAAGGAAATAATATCCTTCCGAGGTCATATAATTTCTACTGGGATGGTAATGTTCATTTCCGTCGAAATAGGCCGTTTCATCAGATGATTCTGACGCACCGCAACCAACAAGGCAGAGAGTCCCCATACAAATTGCCATAAAACTGACAAAAAAAGGCATTCTTCTCATATTAACTCCTTATTTTTTCAGGAGACTGAAAAGATACAGTCTCCTGATAAATTTATTAACCAAAATAACTTCAATGATTACCTATAATTATTCACTTTTCTCTCTCGCAGTCAACATATCTAAGACGAAACGACAAAAAGTCATCTATTTTGGCACTTATGATAAAATGTAAAAATAATTTCATATGACAGCGATCTTATCAAATTGACCATTTTTTCGCTTTATATGTCGTTTTATCCTGTTTGTCTTGTAAATAGTTTCCTCTGCCACTATAATAAAAATACATTATCCCTCAAATTCCGGATGTAATTGAACGAGGTTTTACTATTATGGCACTTTGGATTCTTTACTTTTTTATTTTTGCAGCAGAAGGAATTATTTTTCTTCTATATGCTTCTGCTCTCTTTGAAAATAAACATCCAAAATGCCTCTGTATTCTGCTGGTGATTGCGTTATATGGGGTTCTTTTTCTGCTCTCATTTTTCAATAGCATGGTAATAAATGGCATTGCTTTTATGACATGTAATTTCCTGTACCTGATTTTGACGTACAATACCAAATGGCAGTCTGCCTTGTTTCATGCAGCTATAGCCACTTCTGTTTCCTTTATTGCAGAATTAATTATTGTAAGCATTGTACCTTACCAGATCACGTTTCCCTTCTCAGATATGTCATCCTCCCATATCTGGCTGGCAGCAGTACTGACAAAACTTATTTATTTCCTTATTATGCTTCTTTTGATCCATCTTTGGAGTGAAACCGGAAAAACAACCATTCGATTTGACAAATCCTGGTTCATGCTCATCACCACACCAGCAGTATCCATATTCATCATGTATACCCTGGCTATTTTATGTTGTGAAGTATCTATCCCCAAAACACTTGATCTTATGATCTCTATATGTTCCATCCTCTTATTAGTTCTGAATCTGATCATATGGGAGATTTATAACTACGTCCAGATCAAGAGCACCGAAATGACAGACCTGCGTTTATCTCTGCAAAAAGAGTCTGATATCCTTGATTATTACAAAATGATTATCAAGCAGGACGAAAACAAGACCCAGCTAATCCATGACATCAAGAATCATTTTCAATCCATCGCTATACTGAATAAAAATGGTGAACATAAAAAGGTAACCGAATATATAGACTGCATTATAAATTCCGCAGCATTCAAAAAGACTGCACAGATCTGCAACCATGAACTCCTCAATACCATTTTATGCCGTTACCTGAATCTGTGCGAGCAGTCCGGCGTTTCTTTTCATGCAGATATAAGAAATGATTCTATTAGTTTTTTTAAAGAAGACGATATCACTTCCCTGTTTTGCAACCTGCTGGACAATGCTCTGGAAGCATCTATGCAAATATCGGATGCAGTCATTGAATTATCTGCGTCCCGGAAAGAAAACACTGCTTTTTCCATAATCACAATAAAAAATTCCTGCCGAAAAAATCCGTTCTCAGAAAAAAGCAACCGGCTCGTATCTACCAAAAAAGATCCGTTGCTGCACGGGTATGGCATCCGGATCATTGAAAGAATTGTAAAAAAATATGGCGGCGAGATAGAATACTATTACTCTCAGGAAGACCATACATTTCATACGATTATCACACTCAAAAACCCGGGATAATCTTATAAACAGCCAACCATTCCCGACATTAGAAATGGAGAAACATATATGCAGATCGCGATTTGTGACGATGACCAGCTTTTCATCGACCACTTAACAAAATATATTAAAGAATTTTTCAAACGGAGCCGCCTGAACTGTCCGGACATTCGTACCTTTAACAGCGGGGAAGCGCTTTTACACGACTCCTCAGTCAAGGATATCGTGTTCCTGGATGTGGAAATGCCCGGTGTCAGCGGTATTTTTACCGGAAACGAATTAAAAAAAGCCAACCGGAATGTCCTCATAATTATCATTACCGCGTATTCCGAATATCTCGATGAAGCAATGCGTTTTCAGGTATTCCGGTACCTGTCAAAACCTCTGGAAAAACAACGGCTATTCCTCAACCTGAAAGACGCTCTACGGGTGTATAGCACCGCCACGTTCAAAGTACCTGTGGAGACAAAGCATAATGTCTATTCTCTACCGGCAAGTGAAATCATTTATATAGAGGCGGTACAGAAAAAGGTGTTTGTCCATACCATGAAAAAAGATTACGAATCTATCCAGACACTTTCAAAATGGATGCAGATTCTCCCGTCAAACTCTTTTTTCCAGCCGCACCGCAGTTTTATTGTAAATTTCGCTCATGTATCAGATTTCGACCATTCCCTGATACATCTTTGCGGTGATCAGTTTACAGCTTATCTGACCAGGCGGAAATATACAGAGTTTAAATCCGCATACCTTTTTTACCTCGAAAGCATGCGATAATCAGTAATCTCAATACGTGCGCTGCCGAGAACACCCGGCAAAAGCGGCAGGACTTAACTTCTGCCGCTTTTCAAAAATTATAAGTTGTTTCTTTTACACAACCGCTTCCACTAAAACTTTATCGCCCAGTTGAATCTCTCTCACGCCGATTTTTTTCTTTCGATTAAAATTAAAACTAAGCATGTATCCCTGATTCAAATGATAATGTTCCAGGTATTCGATCAGCTGTTTTTCACCCCTGGTATTATAAGCATTGCCATGCCAGATTTTCATTTCTACCACATACTGTTTTCCACAATAATCTATGATAATATCGGTTCGCTCCTGATTGCGCGTTCTGGACTCAATATAATAATTCCCGGTTCCGTTTATAATGGGTCTCAAATACAGCAGGAAGTATCGCCTGCCATCCTCCTCCAGAAATCTCTGCGGTTGATCGCCATAAAGATCATCAAAACTGATTACAAAACGCTCCAGAATCAATTTCATATCCAGGCTGTCTTTTTTTACAAACTGATATTTATAGCGGTCACCGAGTGTATACATCTTACTGCCCTGCATTTCAGGAGACGTAAGAAACATATTGTATAATCGCGTTTCAAAAATACGATTTGCAATCACCGCTTTTTTATGAACAACTTTAAGGAAACCAAACATTATTGCTATGTCAATAGCTTCATCATCCGGATTATACGAGATTTCTTTTCCGTTCATCAGAAGTGCATACAACAACTCTCTGAGTTCAGGATAAGAGTCCACTTTGTCCTGTAAAGATTCAAACAGCATACTTTTCTCATTCAGAATACGGCTGACAGCCTCCACCACACCTGCCGCAGTCCATGCGGACGCTTCATCAGGAAACTCATTCGTTCCTGTTATCTGTTCATCAATCAGATTGCAAATCCTTGAAACCAAAAACGGATACCCTGACGTATAATCAAAAATAAGTTCAGATACTGCACGAATATCCATTCCGGTCATATGGTCTTTTTCATATTCCCGAAGCATACCGGCAATATCTCCCGTTGAAAAGCTCATATCTACCAGATAGTCCGTCGCAATGTTCCACGGACTATTTGTCTTGTGCTGCTCCTCCGTCACAAACTTTCGTTTCAGGTTTTTTATGTCATATACCCCCGCCAGAATAACCGATTGGAATGTCGGAGTAATATCGCGATCAATATATCCCGCTCGTAATTGAGCCAGAAAATCCAGAAAGACCTGATAATTTGAAGCAGTATCCACCTCATCTATAATCAAAACCACTGGTTTGGGCGACTGTTCACACCAATCACTCAGATAGAAAAACAACTTTGAGAGATTCATATTCTCAACCACTGCAAACGCAAGAGATTTCAATACATCACGCACACTGTCCGAGATACCTGCTTCCTTTTTCACACTGTTATAACACACTCTTGCAAAAGCCTGGGAAAATCGCTCATTGCAGGAAAAATCTACAGAATCCAATTTCTGAAAATCCAGGCTGACAACAACATATCTCTCTTTCAACCGGGAAGCAAGCGCGCGGAGAGTCGTAGTTTTTCCATATTGACGGGCGCGATTCATGGTAAAATAATCTCCACGGTCTATCATTGCTTCTATCTCTTTCAGGCGGTCTGTAATATCAACCATATAATGAAGCTCCGGTCGACACACAGCTGTTACGTTAAATCGTTTAGCCATGATTATATCCTCCTTTCTGTCCTGAATAGTTACCTCAATTCATTATAACTACTACACTTTCACCGCGCAATATAAAATATTTTTAATCGCTGAAAAGTAACCCGTGCACCACTGAGAAGGAGCAGCCCCCATCCGTCTGTATACCCGATGGGGCTGCTCCTTCTAAAGAGGATATATATAAATACGGGCAGTTTTTATAAATCGCGCAACTGTTCCGCATTCTTCACAGTCACGGGGAAATCCATGAAAAACCGCCTCATATCCGGCTCAACATAATGATCATCCGTCCGCAAAAAACCAGCGCCTTATTTTGTCATATCGATCAGCACCTTGATCGCGGACGCGAACAGTTCCTTCCGCTCAAAGAGATGCTCGCACTCCGAGAGCGGCACCACCTCCATGATCATCTGCTCCACATAGGGGCTGTAGGTCAGGATCTGCTCCATGGCCTTCGGAAATCCGCCGGTGCTTCCGTTGCTGGCGTGAATCGTCAGGGATTTCTTTACCACCGTGCCGAAATCAAATTCCATCGGCGCCTGGTGGCCCAGACAGACGAGATGGCCGCACGGGTTGATCACCGTGAGAGACTGCTGCAGGCTCTCGCTGTGCCCGGTCGCCTCCACGATCAGGTCAAATGTCCCGATCCGCTCCTCGCTGATCTCCTGTGTGTTGCAGCACTCTGCCCGCACCTGCGGAAATCCGAATCCCTGCACCCGACTGACCTTGTCAGCCAGGACGTCGACCATCACGATCTCCGGAATGCCAGCGTCGAGAAGCGTAAACAGAGACATCAGACCGATGCCGCCGCAGCCCAGGATCAGCGCCCGCCGCGTTCTTTTCAGGACATCATCGGGAACCCTGTTTCGTATCCCGTTCACCGCGACCGACATGGGCTCCGTCAGCGTCAGCAGCATGGGGTGATCCGACGACGGACAGGCATTGACGTGCCTCTCCTTTACGACAATAAAATTCGCCGCGCCTCCGTCCACCGTAATGCCCTTTTTCTCAATCGTCTCACAGTGGTTTTTATTGACGCCGCAGTAATAGCAGTCGCCGCAGTACAGTGAGCAGTCGCCCACCACCGTCAATCCGACCGGCAAACTCACATCGCTGCCCTTTTCCCGGATGGTTCCCAGCCACTCGTGACCCATGACGACGGGATAGCTGTGCGGCGCCGTGTAGGTTCCGGCGTACAGCTTGACGTCGGAACCGCAGACGGCTACATAGTGCACCTCTATGAGAACTTCATCCTCCTTCGGAACCGGGATTTTCTGCGGGACAAGCGCCATCCGTCCCGGCTCCATGATTGTCAATGCAAGATTTTTCTTTTCCATTCTCTCAGTCCTTCGACATCTTCCCGATCAGATAGTCCCTGCTCTCTTTCAGAGCACGCTCCCACATCTGATCATGATTGTGCAGCTCCACGCACACATAATGCTGATAACCGGAGTCCTCGATGATCTTCACGATCCGGCCGAAATCAATATCGCCCTCACCGGGAATCTCGTGGAAATGCACCCGGTTTTTGATATCCTCCACATGGATGTGCCGGGTGTACGGCAGGGAGAGTGCTACATTATCATAGCATTCCTCCTCCGGCTCACAGCAGAACACATGCCCGATATCCAGATTGAAGCGCAGCTTCGGCGTGTCAAATTCCTGAATGTATTTCAGGGCTGTTTCTGTGGTTCCCACAAAGAATCCGGGCTCCTGCTCCAGTACCAGCGTGATATCGCCCGCCTCGCGCAGCAGTTCCTCCATCCCCTCCCGGAAATAGGCATCCGCCTGCGCCGCGGTCACGCCCGGCTTTAAAATACCGGAGTTGATATTCAGGATCGGAGATCCTACCGTGTGCGCCAGCTCGATCGCACTCTTGTACGCGTCCAGACGCTGTCTGCGTCCGGCGGCATCTGCCCAGATCATGGACGGCTCGTAAGGTGTCTCCGCCAGGAACGTCGGTCCCCCGGCGGCCACACACGCGATCACAAGTCCGATGTCTTCGCAGTATTTCCGGACATCCCGCAGACGTTCCGGGCTGCTCTTATACGGATGAATATGCGTGTCATTCAGGGCGATCTCCACAGCCTCATAGCCCGCGTCTTTGATATGGCTGAGCGCCTCAAAAATATCCATATACCGGAGCGTCGTCGCGTTAAAACAAAGCTTAAGCACAGCATTCACTTCCCTTCCCGAGTTTTTGATCAATGATTGAATTGTGCTCGGCCAGAGCCTTTCTCACCAGGCCTTCATCCACACATACCTGGAAGTCTCCGTCCGGATTCAGGCACTCGCCGATCTTCTTCAGGATGACGTATTTCACGCCCTTCACGGTCTTCTTGTTATCCGCCAGAATCGTGGACATGATGTTCTCCACGGTGATTCCGGCCGGTATCTTCAGATCCAGACCCAGGCATTCGCCGAAGAGACGATAGTGCTTATCAACCTCCTCCTGCGTCAGATAACCGAGCGTGTGGGAGATCTCCGCCGCAACACACATACCTTTCGCGACCGCGATGCCGTGAGGAATCGAACCGCCGGAGTAGAACTCGATGGCATGCCCGAAGGTGTGGCCGTATTCGAGCGCCATGGCAAACAGCTTCTCGGAAGGATCCTGCTCCAGAATCGGAAGCTTCGAGCAGATCACGCTGTAGGCCAGCTCCGTCACGGTCAGGATATCCATATGGTTGAAATCCTCGCGCGCCAGCACTTCCTCATAATAGGGAAGCAGGCTCTCGTCATTGATAAACGCGTTCTTGATGCCCTCGGCAATCGCCGATTTCCGACCGGTAATGCTCTCGGTCGCCAGATAAGCCGTATCCCCGAAGATAAACTGCGGCGCGTAGTAGACGCCGTACTGGTTCTTGCCCTGCTTGCCGTTCACCGCCTGCTTGTTGCTGAGGCAGCTGTCGGTGAGCCCCATGAAGGTCGTCGGCATCTCGACATAACGGATGCCCCGGTAGATCATGGCGGCTGACAGTCCCACGATGTTTGTCAGGCAGCCGCCCCCGAAGCTGACGATGATCGATCCCTTCGTCACATTCTTCGAAACCAGTGTCTCGCACAGGTATTCCAGCGTCTGGAAGGTCTTGTCATGTTCGGTATCCGGGATCGTCAGCATCTCATTCACGATTCCCGCCGCATCCAGAGAATCCGTCACATCTTTTCCGTACAGCTCTTTCAACTGCTCCGTCGTCACCACAAACACCTTATCATTTTCGTACTCTTTCAAAAGCTTCCCGAGCTCCGGCATAATGCCGCATCCGAAATAATAGCCGGGATCCGGTTTCAAAAATGTATTAAAATGTATCATTTTACCTTTTTCGAACTTCATAATATCACTCCTTCTTGTGCTTTCTGCATTGTTTTCAAGTCTTGGCCCAGACATTTTTATTACATTTATACAATATCACAAATAAAGGGTCGGATTTATTCCGAAAAAGATTTTATTTTTGCGGGGATTTCATCATCGTATTTTAATTGTATAACAAACGGTACATATAGTCGCAGCCCGGGTGTGTGCCTGCGTATATCGTCGAATATGAATGTATTTCTGAGTATTTTTATTGTGTTATTCCGGTATCCGTTTGAATCCTTATCCGGATACCCGGTGTATACCGGGTGTTTGTTTCTCCTCATTTATTCAAGACAGAATCCGCCTGCCGGATGGCAGGCGCACAGGTAAAATAAACCGGTCTGTATAACAAAACAAACGCACAGCATCAGGCGGACACGTCCGCCCGACAGACTGTGCGCAAAAATTGTAATTCATCGCAGGAAACTGTCATAAAAATACGTAATGACTGTCATTCGTCAGCACTTCCGGAACCGGTCATACCGCTGGTTCACCAGCTCCTCCGGAGACTTCTCCGCGCAGGCCGCGAAGAAGTTCCGCATATGCCGGTCGATGATCTCACTGATCTGCAGCAGGTTCTCCGCCGTCGCCGGCTCATCCTCACAGATGATCCGCTCAATCGTGCCGAGTTTATACAGATCCTCCGCCGTAATCTTCATGACCTTCGCCGCCTCATCCGCCTTTTTCGCGTCCTTCCACAGAATAGAGGCAAATCCCTCCGGGGAGAGGATGGAATAGGTGGCGTTCTCCATCATCCAGACCTCATTGGATACCGCCAGCGCCAGCGCGCCGCCGCTGCCGCCCTGACCGATAATAATGCTCAGAACCGGCACCCGCAGGTCCGACATGTCAAACAGATTCCTCGCGATAGCCTCGCCCTGTCCCCGCTCCTCAGCCTCCATGCCCGGATAAGCGCCCGGCGTATCCACAAAGCACACGATGGGACGGTTGAACTTCTCCGCCTGCTTCATCAGGCGCAGCGCCTTACGGTAGCCCTCCGGAGACGACATACCGAACTTGCGATTCACGCTGTCCTGCGAATCGCGGCCCCGCTCCTGCCCGATCACCGTCACCGGCATGCCGCCGAAAAACGCAATGCCGCCGACCACGGCGCCGTCATCTCCAAAATAGCGGTCTCCGTGAAACTCCTGAAAATCCTCAAACAGTGTCTCTATATAATCCATGGACGTCGGCCGTCCGCTCTTCCTGGACTGGCGCACCACATCCCACGGCTCCTGATGCCGTCGGTCAATCTTGTCCAGCGTCACCTGACGCATCGTCCCTGAAAACGGTGCTCGCCGGCTCTTCGGCGGCAGAGCCTCCGGGTCAGCCGCCAGCGCGGACGCCGCTTCTGCGAAAAGATTGACCCGATCCGGCTTCTCGCCGCCCTTCTGGGTCCACTGCTGCCAGCTGTTCTCACCGCTGTGCGCCTTCAGGATCGTCCCCAGAATCTCCTTCTGGTCTCTCCGCTCCACGATCTGATCGACAAAGCCGTGCTCCAGCTGAAACTCCGCGCGCTGGAAGCCCTCCGGCAGCTTCTGATTGATCGTCTGCTCGATGACCCGCGGACCGGCAAAACCGATCAGCGCGCCCGGCTCAGCCAGGATGATGTCTCCGAGCATGGCAAAGCTGGCCGTCACGCCGCCCGTCGTAGGCTCCGTCAAAAAGCTGATGAAGAGAAGTCCCGCCTTTGCATGGCGTTTCAAAGCCGCTGACGTCTTCGCCATCTGCATCAGAGAGATCATGCCCTCCTGCATCCTCGCGCCGCCGGACGCCGCATAGATGATCACCGGCAGCCGCTGTGCCGTCGCCCGCTCGACCGCCAGGGCGATCTTCTCGCCCATATTGTGCCCCATACTGCTCATCAGATAGCGGTTGTCACAGACCGCGATCACGGTATCATATCCGTAAATCTTCCCCCGTCCGGTGACCACCGCCTCGTTCAGATTCGTCTTCTGCCGCGTCTCCTCAACCTTATGCTCATAATCCGGGAAATGCAGCGGATCCACGATCGGCATCTCCTTATTCCACTCCTCAAAGGTACCTTCGTCAATGATCATCTCGATCCTGCGGTACGCATGGACACGATAATACCCGCCGCACACCGGGCAGACATAATAATTCGCCTTTACAACGCGTCCCAGAAGGGGCGCCCCGCACTTCGGACAAGGACGTTCCTTATTCTTCTCCTTCGCTGAGATCTCCCCGCCGTTTTTGCTTTTGATTTCCTTCGTTTCCTTATCCGCGCTTTTCACACGGTCAATGGCATTCCCAATGCCGGTTCTCCTTTTTATCTCCTCAAACATGTCCCGTGCATACCTTCTTTCCTGATTATAAACCAAACCAATGACTGCTACGAAGAGTATACTCGATTTTCCATTATTTTACAATCATTAAAAATCGCCTCCGTGCGGGCATAATCCGCTTCATTTTTGAATTTTAAATTCAAATTGAATTTCCTGACAAAGTATGCTATGCTTCTTTCACAACGCAAACAACCGGGATTTGTTTCGTACTTGCACACGCTGCCATCATACACCTCATTTCAGGCGAGCAGTCACAGGATACATAACAGGAAGGAGCCGGTTATATGGGTACCTATTTAAATCCGGGTAATCAGGGTTTCCAGACCATCAGAAATGACATATACGTTGACAAAACGGGACTGATCGATTATATAAACAGTACCATAGACACCCCCCGCAAACTGACCTGTTTTTCCCGCCCCCGACGGTTTGGAAAATCCTTTGCGGCAAAAATGCTGTGCGCGTATTACGATAAAAGCTGTGACTCACGTGCTCTGTTCAGCGGGTTGGAGATAGCGGAGAAAACATCCCCGAAAAAAATATGAATCGGTACGATGTCATTTATCTGGATATCACGAGATTCATTTCTACCGTTTCCGATATGAGCAGGATGATTATCAGCATTCAGTCAGCTGTAATCGAAGAACTGATGCATCAATATCCTCTCTATGTAAGAGACGGCGAGACTATCCTTGCGAACGCTCTTTTACAGATTTCAGAAAAAACCGGAGATAAATTCATTATCATCATTGACGAATGGGATGCTTTGTTTCGCGAAGCCAAACACGATGACGCTCTGCAGAAAGAATATGTGCAGCTGCTGAGAGGTCTTTTTAAGGGAGGTCCTTCCACGGATAAGACCATCGCCGCGGCTTACATGACCGGTATTCTTCCGATCAAAAAATACGGGACAGAATCCACACTGACAGATTTTCTTGAATTCTCGATGACCCATCCTGCCAAACTCGCAAAATATATCGGCTTTACAGAACAGGAGGTCAGACAGCTCTGCGATGATTATCATATGGATTTTGAAAAAATGAGCGCCTGGTATGACGGATATTCCTTCAGCCGTATGCAGCATGTATATAATCCGAACTCCGTCATAAAATCTGTCATAAATGAAGAATACGCGAATTACTGGACCGGTTCTGAGACTTATGAATCGCTGAAGAATTATATCAGCATGAACTTCGACGGACTGAAGGATGCCATCGTTGCCATGCTCGGCGGAAAAGAAGTCCGGGTTACCGTCAGTACATTCCAGAATGATGTAACTACATTCAAAAGTAAAGATGACGTTCTGACTCTGTTAATCCATCTTGGCTATCTGGGGTACCATGCCAAAGAACGTCGGGCATTCATTCCGAATCAGGAGGTTGCAGATGCTTTTTCAGACGCTGTCCGGGGAGATGACTGGAGTGACATCGAAAAGTTGATTCAGGAGTCAGAGGATTTACTGGAATCTACCATCCGCGGCGATTCAGATGCCGTGGCGGAGGCACTGGAGCGGGTACACAGCTCGAACTCTTCCGTACTCAGATACAACAACGAGGCATCCTTAAGCAGTGCAATCATGATTGCCTACTACACCGCGCGTCGTTTTTACAAGATTGTTCCGGAGTTTCCGCAGGGAAAAGGGTTCGCCGATCTGGTTTTTCTGCCGCGCAAAGACACAGACAAGCCGGTCATGATCATCGAGTTAAAATATGATAAGGATGCAGACACCACCATACGGCAAATCCATGAAAACCGATATGACGGCGATTTGAAAAAATATTTCGGGAACCTGCTTCTGGTCGGAATAAATTACGATAAAGATGCGACCGGATCAAACAGAAAAAATCACTCTTGCATCATCGAAAACGCATAAAAGCCCGCGAGGCAGAGAATATCTGCCCCGCACACATTTTCTCACATTTTCGTTCTGCGCCTGCACAAAACCCGCCCGTACAGCGGCAGATTCGGTTTCCGGCTTCTCCGGCTTTTCACCCTATGCCTTCACAGAACCTGTCAGCGCGTCGACCAGCCGGTCGATTTCCTCCGTCTGATCCGTACGTAGCGCAGATTTTAAAGAAACACTCTCTTCCAACACGGTCATATTTTTCATACTGCCGATGATCTCCCGCATCTGCTTTCCGCTGGTCGCCGCCCAGGAACCGTTCTCAATCAGTGCGACCGTCCGATTCTGAAGATTATGTGAAGCCAGATCACGCAGCAGCTCGTCCATCGTGATAAAAATCCCGGCATTGTACGTGGTGGATGCAAATACCAGATGGCTGTACACAAACGCCGCCGCGACGATCTCAGAAGAAGCGGTCACGGACACGTCAAAGACGGTCGTCCGGATCCCTCTGTCGCGAAGCCTGCAGGCCAGAATATTCGCCGCATTCTCCGTATTCCCGTACACGGAAGCGTAGGCGATCATCACACCGTTCACCTCCGGCTCGTAGCGGCTCCACTGCTGATATTTTTCTACATAGGCATTTATATTCTCACGCCATACAAAGCCATGCAGCGGGCAGATCATGCGGATCTCGACCGCGGCCGCCTTTTTCAGAAGCGCCTGCACCTGCGTGCCGTATTTCCCGACAATGTTCGTATAATACCGGCGCGCCTCCTTCAGATAATCAGCAAAGAAATCCACTTCATCCGCAAACAGCGCGCCGTTTAAAGCGCCGAATGTACCGAAAGCGTCCGCGGAGAACAGAATCTGATCCGCCGTGTCATAAGTAACCATGACCTCGGGCCAGTGTACCATCGGCGCCATCAGGAACGTCAGCTTATGAGCGCCCGTCTCCAGGATATCGCCCTCCTTCACAATCCGAACATTCATCTGCAGATCTGCGCCGAAAAACTGATAGATCATCCCCTCCGTCTTCTTATTGCAGACCACTGTCACATCCGGATATCTCAGCAGAATCCCGCCCAGAGTAGCGGAGTGATCCGGTTCCATATGATGAACGACCAGGTAATCCAGCTTCCGTCCGGCGAGCGCATGTGTGACATTTTCAAAAAACACGGTGTCCACGGCCTTGTCCACCGTATCAAACAAAACCGTCTTCTCATCCAGCAGAAGGTAGGAGTTGTAGGAAACACCGTCCGGAACCGAATAGACGCCCTCGAACATGGCGAGCCTGCGGTCGTCGCCTCCCACCCATACCAAATCATTCGTAACATTTCTGGTACAATACATAGCATTACCTCATTTCCTTTTTTCTGGAGTACATTCTAATACAATATACTGTCCGGGTCAAAGGGTTTTTCACTGACAGTCAGGTATGCACAGACAATCAGGTACGCTCCTTACTTCATCCGGAAACAATGTACCGACTATTTCATCCATCGATCCCGCGAAATCAATATCCATCATAAATCGTCTTTCCTGTTTGTTTCAGACAATGACTCCTCTATCAGTGGCATATTCTGCAGATAATAGTAAGTCATCGTCGCCTTTGCGATCTCTTTCCCTGTTTCATTTGTAATCACCACATCATAGACACACATATTTTTACCGATTTTAATCTCCACGCTCTCACCAATCAGCTTTTCGCAGTTCATCGCCGGGCGCAGATAATGAATATTGCCCGACACGGTCGTCACAAACCTTCCCCGACTTGTAGCCGCCGTGCCGCCCACGGTATCGGCGATTGTAAAGATCAGACCGCCGTGAATCGAACCGATCGGATTGCCATGCATGGGGCACAGCACAAGCTCCCCCTTTGCATAGCCTTCCCGGATCTGTGTGATCCGCAATCCGATCTCCTTTGCAAATCCTTTATTTCTCATCTCTATTAACCGTTCAAAATCCATACCCTGTCTCCATATCTTTATTCATCATAGTATAGCTTCTCATGTTTCAAGTCACATCCTTAGGCGCTTAGAAACGATTTTTTGCGCAAAATGGCAAAATTTCTATTCCGGTTCATCCGGGTTAGGAACTGTCACGAAAGAGCACCCGCCGGATATACAGATGAATTCTTAAGATCCGTGATCGTCGGATGTGTCCCGCACACCGGGCAGTCCGAGGTATCCTCAGGCAGCGGCACACGCCGAAACCGCATGTCCAACGCATCGCAGGTCAGCAGCGTCCCTGTCAACAGATGACCGGCACCTGTGATATATTTGATCGCCTCCATTGCCTGCAGACTCCCGATGACACCGCACATGGCGCCGACCACACCCACCTGTTTGCAGGTCGGCACCGCGTTTTTCGGCGGCGGATCCCGGAATACACATCGGTAACAGGGTCCCTCCCCCGGGACATAGGTCATCAGCTGCCCCTGAAAACGAATGACACCGGCGTGTGAAAACGGCTTTTCTGCCATCACACAGGCATCGTTGATCAGAAACTTTGACGGAATATTGTCCGTCGCATCAATGATAAAATCATAATCCCGAATCAGATCCATGATATGATCCGCATTCACAAGCATGCGGTACGCATGTACCGTGACATCCGGATTCATCCGGTTCATCGTCTCCTTCGCGGACAGCACCTTCGCCCTGCCGGCATCCTGTGTTCCATGAAGAATCTGACGCTGCAGATTGGACAAATCCACCTCATCCGCGTCGGCAATTCCGATCATGCCAACCCCTGCTGCCGCCAGATACATGGCCGCCGGGGAACCCAGTCCCCCGGCTCCGATAACCAGAACCTTTGCATTCAGGAGCTTCCGCTGTCCCTGAAAACCGATTTCATCCAATACAAAATGCCTGGAGTAACGCTCCATCTGTTCATCGGTAAAACTCATTATCTTTTGCCTCCCATAAAACAGAATCTGATGAAACGGCTTAAGTCACTTCCTATTCATTATGATTCAGGCGGCAAAGAAATGCAACAAAAAATTCAAAATTTCACTTGACTTTTATATTGGATAATGATAATATAAACAAGCTGTCGCAGATAAGCGCAATGTGATATGGACATGAACGGGGTGTGGCTCAGTTTGGCTAGAGCGTCTGGTTAGGGACCAGGAGGTCGCAGGTTCAAATCCTGTCACTCCGATTTATATAGGGCTATCGCCAAACGGTAAGGCAACGGACTCTGACTCCGTCATTTCCAGGTTCGAATCCTGGTAGCCCTG
>JAJQEU010000063.1 GCA_021201535.1 Clostridiales bacterium
ATTTACAACAAAAAAGAGAGGTGATAACCTCTCCAAAGTGTTTAACTACCGATACCATGACAACAGGATAATGTCCGGATGCCGCCAGAACCTGTTCTTTCAGATGTCTTTTTATATACATAAGCCCTCATGTATACGGTTACAGTATTCCCGGTTTTTCCCGTCTGTCAATTTTTATTTCCGCTATAACCCGACACTTTAATTCACATTGATGGTTGATACATGCTTTTTATCTCAGTATAATTTACTGTACAACAAGATGTCGGACAATATCAGTGGAGTTGTTGTTTCTGTAACGGAGAAAACGTATGATAGTCTTTTTCATTGTAATCGCAATACTGGCAGCTTTTTTCATTTTCATACTGCTGTATTATAATAAGCCATATCCCGAGGCCGCGGCAATCGGCGGGGAGATGAAACTGATTGACACTGACTATTATTTCTACGGCAAAAGTCAGACCGGCTTTATCATTTTCGCCGGAGCGAAAACAGATGATCTGGCCTACGCATATATCGCCAAACTGCTGCACGATGAAGGACATACCGTGGTGATCCCGAAACAGCGCTTTCATATGAGCGCGTTCGGAGCGAAACACGGACTGGAAATTATGCAGTCAAATCCGGAGATAGCCACGTGGGTTCTGATCGGCCATTCCCTCGGCGGAGTACCGGTCAGTCGGATAGCCGCCGCACAGCCGAAAGGTCTGGCAGGCGTAGTGTTCCTGGCGACGTATGCTTCTGTCGATCTGTCAGAACTGGACATCGCGGCGTTGCGCATCACGGCAGAAAAAGACGGCATTATGAACAATGAACGCATGAAAAAATATAATGGCAACCTCCCGAACCACTCAACCGGGATCCTGCTGAAAGGAGCCAACCATTCAGGCTTCGGCGCGTACCGCTCCGGATCCGGGCGTGACAGGAAAGCCACCATCACATGGCAGGATCAGAATGAACAGACTGTACACCTGATTCTGGATTTTTTTTCAGAGAAGATTCATACGGTGGCGGGATAAGGATCTGTTACGAAAATCACAGTCAGGCTATTCCGTCTTCCCGGTAAACGTTCGGCTAGTACATCGAATAATTAATAACTGGCTATAGCGCGCCGAATGATTTTTCATGTGCAAGGCGGAGGAAGGAGGCGTAGCGGTGGCTACGTCGACTGACGACAACGCGGCACATGGGAAATCAGGCAAGCGATATGGCTAGTTACTTAATATTCGAGGTACTAGTTACTTAATATTCGAGGTACTATTTCCTGTTATCTTCTCCGACGACGCTTCCGGTTCGAATCGCCTTTGATTTCTTTATATCTTCTGTCCCGGCCGTGCTTCCTGCGCCTGGCACGGCGAAACTTCGGAATAACCAGACAGATCACCGCCACAACGACAGCAATGACAATCACGATACCTGTCACCCACTTCAGATTGTTTTTCATACTCTGCAGCAGAGAACCTGCATCTGCACGGTCCGCCGCATCCGCGGTCCCGGAATCCGCACTGACCCCGTTCTCTTCGCTGTCACCATCCGCCGCACTGCTGCCTGAAGCGCTGTCGTCCGCCGTACCGTCATCTTCTGCCTCTCCGTCACTGTCTGCCGCACTGTCATCTGTGGTCTCACCGTCATCATCCGCGGAATCTTCCGTTCCCGAACCAAATACGTAAGTCGCCGCGCTCGCACCGGTCGTGACGACGTCCGCTGTTCCCACCTGCTTCCCGGCATAGGAATAGACCAGCGTCCCAACTGTACCGGCAGATACATTCTCATAGGAAATCTCTACCTCTGTATCAGTAAAATCCGCGGTCGCCGGCAGAATGATCTGCGCGTCCTGATCTAACTCGGCAAACGGATCCACCTGACTGAAAAGGGTCGCTGTACCGATCCCCGTATCCCCGTACCTCGTCTCATTCTCAGCCACATTGTACATCGCATAATTCGCAAAGCAGTACTCAAACAGAGACGTCGTGTCCTCATACTGCGACGGCGCCTGCATCACCACGCAGATCAGCAGCATGCCGTCCTTCTCCGCATAGGTCACAAGCGTGTTCCCGGCCGCGACCGTGTAGCCGGTCTTGCCGCCGATGCAATACTCATACAGATAGGTCGTCCCTTTATAGGAGCTGATCATACGATGATGATTATTTAAAACCGTCTCCTCATCATGCTTGTTCGTCGGCGGAATCGTATACTGCACTGTACCGATGATCTGACGGAACGTACTGTTTTCAATCGCCGCCTGTGCGATCAGCGCCATATCCCGGCAGGATGTGACATGCGTCTCGTCCGGCAGGCCGTTCGCATTCGTAAACGTCGTGTTCGTGCAGCCGAGCTCCGCGGCTTTCTCATTCATCAGATCGACAAACGCCTGATAATCCCCGTCTCCTACATGCTCCGCCACAGCATAGGCGCATTCATTGGCGGACTCCAGCATAACCGCATAGAGACACTGTTCCATCGTCATCTGCTCGTCCAGATCCCGCGCGATATGGGAAGAACTCCCCTCGTTTTTATAGACCGCGTCCGCGGAAAAAGTCACTACCTCATCCAGTGAGCTGTTCTCCAGCGCCAGCAACGTCGTCATAATCTTTGTGATACTGGCCGGATAATGCTGATCGTCGGCATTCTTCTCATAGAGTACGGTTCCCGTCGTCGCCTCGATCACGATGGCGCTGTCTGCCGTCACCTCCGGCCCGGTCGGCCAGGAGACCTCATCGGCACAGGCCGTGACCGGCCGCTGAAGACCCGCGGAAATGAGAACGGCCGCCAGCAGCGTAAAAAGGGTTTTTGCGAAAATTTTTGTCATATGTCAAACTCCGGTATCATAATTATATGCGGTACTATTATGACATATACGAGAATTTTCGTCAATTATACATTTCCTGTCACTTTTTCTTTTTCGCAAGTGCCGCTTCCACAACTGCATTCACATCATATTTTCGAATACTCCCGGGTTGATTCTTTTCTGTTTCCAGAAGCACTTCTTTTTCTGCCGCCTCCTCTTCACACTGTTCCAGAAACAGCGTTTCCATATCAGGAGCCGCTAAAACCCTGTCCAAAAAAGCTTTTGAAAAATCGTCTATCCTGTCCCAGTTTCCATACAAATCAACCACTGCCTTATCAATCATTTCACAGGTCAGCGGACGACCGGCGTGTTCCTGTTCTATAAGAATGCCGACAATATCGGATAAGTCTTTCTTATATCTGCGTCCGGAGACCAGCTTCATCGCCAGCAAATACTCTGCCCGTACCGTCCGGATTTCCAGTACATTTGCATATGTTCTGTAATATACAGAATGCAGTACCAACTGAGACGTATACGAATCGGTTCGCATAAAATCCGTATTCAACCAATCCTCCCTCAGACCTAACCGGTCTCCAACCGCGCGAATCGCGTCTTTCATCACAGAAGGTGCCGCGTAGATAACATCAATGTCTGTAGTCATTTCACGAAAATCATAATTAACCAGCACGGAAGCTCCTCCAATCAAAATCATTTCCGCGCGGACACCGTCACTGCGTTTCCTGTATTCTTTCGCAAGTTCTTTGAGATAAAAATGCAGATTCTCTTTTGTAATGATTGTATCAGCAGACATTACGAATCCCGCTTTCTATAATATTAAACCGCTTAAACTCCGGAATCGCCTCCCGCAGACAGTCTTCCTTCACGTCCAGATCAGGGCTGATCTTTGATGCCAGAGAAATATCACGCGGATAAAGAGGCTCCTTTAACGAACAGGACCGGACATCATCATAATCTGTACATGCGGGAAGATCATGAATCCGACTCAGATAATCCACCATAGCCAGTAAATAAAATGCTTCCGGATACCATTTGCGATTCCAGTAACGACGGATATCTCCTGACTGCAATGTCTCTATAATAAAATCAATGTCTCCCTGCGCCTTAACATAATGACACACCTCACTTTTAAAAGTCTCAAAACAACTGCGATATTCTGTACTTTCGAGCAAAAGTTCTTCCATTGTAACGCCCAGTGTTTTCGAAAGACGGTACAACGTATCCGCCGTACAATTCGCAAGCTTCGTCTTTCCCCGAATCAAATCGCTCAATGTGGTATATGGGATGCCGCTGAGTTCAGAACAGCGATATACACTCATTTTTTTTTCAATTAAACGATCTTTCAGCATATCAAAACCTCCGCTTATATATGGTTCGATTTAAGATTGCTGCATATATTATAACGGTTTTCCGTTATAATATCAATGCATTTTTCGGTGTTTTCATCCTTTGATTTTTATGTTAGACTAATACAACAACCCCAAAGCCATCATTTTTTAATCGGAGGAAATCATGAGACTCAGAAACATACCCGGCGCAAAAGAAACCGTCGCCGGCCACAGCGCATGTATCCAGGAAGCGTCCGTCCCGGCCGGAAGCTGGCAGTCCATCTTCGGAAATGCCCGCCCCATCCATATCGAGATCGGCATGGGAAAGGGGCAGTTTATCACTACGCTCGCCGAACGGCATCCAGAAATCAACTATATCGGCATCGAGCGGTACGACAGTGTCCTCGTCCGCGCCCTGGAAAAGCTGGACGCACGGGAGACTCCGCTTCCGAACCTCCGGTTCATCCGCATGGACGCGGCCAATATCTGTTCTGTATTCTCCGGGGAGGAAGTGGCTCACATCTATCTGAACTTCTCCGACCCCTGGCCGAAGGACCGCCATGCGAAACGGCGGCTGACCTCCGCAGAGTTCCTGAAGCGCTACGACCGGATCCTTGCTGCGGACGGACAGATCGAATTCAAGACGGACAACACGGATCTCTTTTCGTTTTCTCTGGGGCAGGCAGAACAGGCCGGGTGGAAGGTGGTCGGCTGCACATGGGATCTCCACCGCGACACCGCCATGAACGAAGGAAATGTGATGACCGAGTATGAGGAGAAATTCTCCGCGCAGGGAAATCCGATCTGTAAGATGATCATTTCCCGGCCATAAGTTCTTTTGTATTCCACACTGCAAAAATCAAACCAGCCCAGGACTCAGACTTTCTCAGAAACTGTATGGCAACAGACATCAGAGCAACTATAAATGATGCACACAGACACATGAGGAATGGCTGCTTTCGCAGCCTTGCGTCTGGCGCAAAGGAAACGACTTAATATCGTTTCCTTTATTTATCTAAGCATCATTTCGATTGAAATATCATTTCCGACCGCAACTACCTTCGCGTAGCTCCCGCAGATCAGCGGCATCGCCGGAGGGATATGCCCGATATCCAGGTCCATGAGAATCGGCACCCCATACTTCCCCAGTATCCCGGTGACCGCCTCATACTGATCCATCCCGAGCAGCGTCTCCCCATGGCACAGCGGCCGTCCGATCAGGAATCCCGAAACATGCCGAAACCACCCCGCCTGTTCCAGCTGCCAGAGCGCGCGCCGGATCCCCATCGGATTCAGATCGCAGGATTCCAGGAACCAGAGAATGCCGTCCCCGCTGTATTTCTCAAGAAAATCCTGCACTCTGTCAAACCTTGTCCCGAGATACATAGGCAGCAGATCCAGGCAGCCGCCGATCAGACGTCCCTCCATACGGACGTCCTGATCCGGCACCCGCACCATGACGCGCGGTTCGGTTACATGGTAGGGCAGCAGCGGATGCTTCTCATCCTTCAGGCTCTCTTTCTCATATTTGTCATAGCTGTGAACCCTCAGGATTTTTTCTGCCGACACAGCAGATGCCGTCGTGTCCCTCTCTGTCTGCACAGCAGATACCGTCACGGCCTTCTCTGTCTGCACATCTGATGCTGCCGCGGTCTTCTCTGTCTGCACATCTGATGCCGTCAGTCCTTTCCCGGTCAGGACATCAAATGTTGCCCGGATCGCCGGATGCCACGGTTCCATACCGAAAGCCGGCGCGCACGGTCCGTAGATCGAAGCCGTATCGCAGAGTGTCGTCAGCAAAAACGTCATATTCGTATTGTCCGAATATCCCAGATACCATTTCGGCTTCGCCGCCGCGATCCGCTCAAAATCCATATAATTCAGGTCCTCGCACATCAGCTCGCCGCCGCCGCAGGAAATCAGCACATCATTGCTCCCGCTGCAGTAATATTCCTGCAGCTCCGCGGCGCATTTCTCCGGTGTATTGCTGATGCCGACGCCGCTGCCTTCATAGCAGTTCGGTCCGAGTTCCACGCGGTAGCCCATTTTCCGAAATCTGCGCTGTGCGTTCCTGAACGCAGATTTGTATGGCTCTATGTTGCAGCCGTAGGACGGCGCGACAAAGCCGATGGTACCGTTTTTCTTTAAAAATTCCGGGTATCTCATACATTCTCCTCTATAAATAATATGTTTATTTTATTGCTATTGTATCTTTTGAATCACATTTATTCAACCGCAATTTTATGATTCCCTCACATTTTTCAAACCTTGTGAAAAATCCCATTGAAATATCACAGCATCTCCGCATAAGATATGAGTGTCACGTTTCCCATTTTATCCGCCGCCTCCAGACAGCCATCCGTAAACCCCGTCTTCGCAAACAGATACAGCTGTTTATTTTTATAATGAAATAACCGGCACAAAACGATACCAGAATCGAAACATTGGATCCTGTATGGAATAGACGAATTTCCGGGACACTTTTTCATCGCAGAGAATTTCCTTTTGCATCAACCCCAATGACATCAGGTTTTTCAGATATGCAGAGCAGACGCTGCTGTTCTCGCCGACCTTTGTGGATATCTCTGCCATACGGGATGCTCCGGCAGCCACGGCGGTAATAATGGCATTATAAAGGGCCGGGTCTCTGCCGTGCTACTATGATCAAATTTATAAAAAGCAATCATTTTCAAGTATGCGGCTACACCCCGCTGTAAAACAGATAACTGTATTTCCTCCTCTGCTCTGTCAAAACCCACTCCACCCGCTCCTTAATTTTCTTCGGATAATATGGCTCTTTCTCCAACAAGCCGACAATATCCTTCCGGTCAAAAGAAAAATGTATGTGATATCCGTACAATTCCTCCGCCGCATCCAGCTGTTCGTCAAAATCGCGGCAAAAAGTCTTTGCCTTTACATTCTGCATACATGCTTCCACATCCGCTGTCAATGGGAAATCCATCGTTGTATCCGCAAGAAGAGCGGCTCCGTGATCAAAAAAAGGACAATAGTGAAAGCCGCCGGCTTCGTCCTGAATCACCGCCATATTATGAGTGTGCCGATCCTCATTGAGAAAAAAAGCGTCCAGAGTAAGCATCTTGCTCATATATATACCAAAGTCTTTCAGCCCCGTCAGGCGCTCCGTCTGCTCAACCAGAAACCTGACACGGTCTTTGATATCAGCCAGGCTGTAAATCCGTCTGTTCAGACTCTCCCCATAACAATTCAAAAACAATCTCTCCAGCGTAATCAGCTGACAGCCGTCCGGCATAAAATCCTCACTGACACATCCTTGATAAACTGTCTGTCGATACCGGATTTCCTCGGTCCGGTAAACAATGTATTCCTCTTCTCCCAGATTGGAATACCCAAGCAGGGATGACACCATATATTCCGCCAGCCCCTCGTATCCCGTATAATCCGCCTTATGCCAGAGATGACCGCTTTTCCATTTTAACTGATTCCCTTTGGAGGATTGACGATCTTCCCCCATTCTCTCATTTTCAAATAATTCTGTCATTCCTCTGCTCACCTCTCAATACGAACCCAGAAAAAATCTTCTGCCACACGCCCCTGTGTTTTCTCTATGATAAGAATCGGATCATAAAACGGCAGCCCCAGATGCTCCAGCTGCAGTTTCATCTTATCCCGGCCCGCAGGAAAACACCGGCTCTCCAGAAACGCTTCATAACGCTCATAGGAAGGCTCCTCCTCTTTCCCGAAAGCCCGCTTCAAAAGATCTCTGGTGAAATTATATATTTTCACTCTGCGCATTCGTTCATCCACATCAATAACCGTACAGACCTGATTTTGAAACATATACCACAGCCGTAACGGGAACGTTTTTTCCGGGACTCTCATTTTCCGCTCAAACTCCGGATACTCCCCCAACAGGCCGATCAGGGTCACAATCGGCCCCGTCACATTTTCCTTCCCGGACTCCCAACGCTCAACCGTCTTCTTTGAGACGCACACAAACTCAGCAAAAGCCTCCTGTGTCAGATTTAATTTCTTACGTATTGCGCGAATTTCTCCGGACGAAACCGCATCCGGATGAATATATTTTATCTGTTTCATTTTCATTCACCACTCTTCTGAGAAATCGTGTTTCCTGATTCTCCTGTAAACACACATGCTCTGCCGTCGCAGCGCGCCATCATCTATGAAAGTCGATTGCTCCGCACTTCGTGCTCCCGCAATCGCCGCCGGTATTCGCAATCCGGGCTAATCGCCCTACTTGCTCATACCGGCTTGGTCGTCGAATATCCAGCCATCTGGTCATGCAAGCATGCCCATCTGTCTGTCTATTCACGACACTTTCATAGTAAACGGAAATGACTGCTACGCAGTCATCACTATCTATAAAAGCCCATCGCTCCGTGCTTCGCACTCCCGCGATGGCTACCAGTATTCGCAATCCGGGCTATCGCCCTACTTGCTCATACTGGTTTGGTTCTCTAATGTCCAAACATCTGGGCAAGCAAGCTTGCCCATCTGCTTGTCCATTGAGAACGCTTTTATAGTAAATAGTATACCCTCAAAATAAGGATTAATCAAGATTATTTTATCCTTATTTTGAGGGTATATAGCTATTATCGGATGACCTGTACACTGATACAGTATTCCCGATTTCCTATAGATTATCTTTTATCTCCACGTCCCCGCATAGGCTCCGTCTCTTCTGAAGGTGAAATTGATCGCGGCATTCCCGGATTCCAGCATATTGTTGACGTTCAGGAATTATAACATCTTGTCACCTGCATCATACAGCATCATACAGGCACTATTTCTTACTGTTGACTAAAAAATTTCGCTATGATATTCTCATGACAGACAAAGATCTATAAACAATACCGGAACTCAATAATTACAGGATTTTTCGTAACTGTTCCGTACCTTCACAATTACGAGGAAAAGTCCATTTAAAATCGCTGCGCGATGGGGCTTTCCCCCACCAACGGCCAAGCTCAGAAAATTCTATCGGCGACTGGCCATTCAGCAACCGCTTCCAGAGATATTGTTTTGAAATATCCTTAAATACCCTGCCCATATAATCCGAAAAGTGCGGCTCAGTACTCTTATATGCCAGATCAGCGGATAGCTGTTGACTTGCATAAATCCATCGACTATATATATTAATTGTCAAGCAAAGAGTGTCTAACAACAGGGTCGGATTTTTTACAGATTACTCTATACTGATATTTTTACAGGCTGTTCTGTACTGTTCCTGTGCCGGGTCACTTAAAAATAAAAACAGGCTGAGTTCACCCAAATGTCCTCAGCCTGACTTATGTTCTGTTTATCAGAAATTCCTCCTGAAAATCCCTGTCTCAGGCGGTGCGGACAATAAATCATCCCACTGGAAATCTCTGCAATGCTTCTCTCACAATATCATCTCCGCTGTTTGTAATGCCCTGTGCCTCCTCCTGTGACATGCCACTCTCAAGCAGATTCAGAAAAGTCTGTATCTCCCGCTCATGCGCTTTGTTCAATTTGTGCTTCGCCTCATCAATCACAGACTGCATCTCTTTCCGGCCTTCTTCACGACCCTCTTTCCGACCCTCTTCAAGCCCCTCCTGCCTGGCCATCCGCTGATACATTAATTTTTCTTCCCATTCCTGCATATAACGTAAACCCACCTCCTCATTATCCTGGATCGACCGGACGCTTTTCCTGATACTGTTCACCTTCTCACTCTGGAAAACCATCCCGGGATCATTCGTATGTTCTATAAAATACAGCAACTCCTTCAATTCCGGGCTTATGCCTTCATCGTCCTTCCCATGTGTATTCAGGAAAATACGCACTGCCCCGTCTTTTAAATCCACACCTGCTACCTCTTCACACTTCATGGTAAAGGTGTACGGTACTTCTTCTTTTTAAACAGGTCAAACGGCATAATAATAATCACAAAAACCGGATTAAGCTCATCAAAGTCATTAACGCTGGGCTCCAGGAGCTTACTGTCAATCAACCCCTGATAATAACGGCTGCGCTTCGGCAGATTCCCGGTATTTACCCTCTGGGCCTCGATCTCATAAACCACGTCATCCTCATCCTGCGTCCACACGTCAAGCTTCACGTAACGAAAAACCGGAGACGTCCGCTGCTCCTTCTCCGACTGGGGCAGATATTTCAGCACGACCTCCTTCCCAAGGATAATCTCCAGCACCGCCTGCATGTTCTCCGGCTTTTCCATAGCCTCGTTAAACAAAAACCGATCCAAAAGTGTCAGTTCCCGCAAAGTTTTTCTTTGCTCCATAAAAATCCTCCTTCATTATAAAAAATATTTAGTAAAGTGTAAAGCTGATTTTTATCTGGCGGAAATGCCGTGAAAAATCAGACGGGACGCCGAAACGGCTCCCGGGCAGGACAATATCCATGCAGAAACGCATATGCCCTGATTGATAAGAGCGAGTATAACACGGCTGTCTGTTTCTTGCAAGAAATTTTTACAGATTTTCCTATGCCGAAAATTTTACAGGTTGCCCTGTGCTATTCCTGTGTGGGGCACTTAGGAACTGTCGATCAATAACTTATGCATCTTGCACCGCCTAATACGCAAATCGCAGCTCCTAAAAGCCTCGCCGTAGCCCGCTACGGCTACGTTTTTATGACCTGTGCTTCCCGTCTTCCGTCGTAGTACTAGGAAAATTCCGACGTTTTTGATTACAACAAT
>JAJQEU010000023.1 GCA_021201535.1 Clostridiales bacterium
AAGAATGTCTGTATCAATCCTTACTGCCAGCGCACTTCCGGGTAATAGCAGGATAATCCGTAACGGCAATACTGTTCGAAATCGCCGGTGAGAGTCATGGCATGTAAATAATCCTCCTCGCTCTCACAGCGTGCCGCGATCTCTATGTTCTTTTTGGTGAGCGCTACGTCCTGCAGAATCTCATCCGGGTCGTCTAAGCGCCCCACGATCTTAAAGGTCCCGACACCGATGCGGTTCAGGCGGTAGATTGCGCACTGTCCGCAGGCAAATTCGTGGAATGAATGGCAAAATGTATCGTGCGCCTGCTCTAACCGTTCAGAAAAATCTCCACTTCCGGGTCGTCCGTGACAGACCGTGTCTCCGAAACGCAGGCTGTAGCAGAGAGCGCCATGTGTGCCGCCGTGCAGTCCGAGACAGTTCGCGTCCTGGTACCGGCAGCCGTTCCGCATCAGAAAGGCTTCGTATTCCGGTTCCGGAACAGCCTGGATGATGGAGTACATCTCATGTGTGGCGAGTTCGCGCGGGAAAATGATCCGGTCCATGCCCACATCCCGGTACCATCCTGCCAGATCTGCGTTCTGTATCCCGCACATGGTGCTGGCAATGGCTTTCATACCATTCCGGTGGATGAGGTCCGTCATCTCCGGGATACCGGTGATAATGCCGTCCACACCGAAGCTGCCGAGCGTCCGGATGTATTCCGCGAGCTGAGCGAGCTCTTCTCTGTGGTAGCCGGGAGCGTTCAGAGTGACGTACAGCGGTCGGTCCGCCGCATGTACCTGGTGTGTGATCTCGGCCATGTCCTCCAGCGTGTAACGGTTCGCGGTCTCCTTAAAGAGGGTCAGCCGGTTGATGTCGCTGTAACGGCCGAAGCGCTGTTTCCACTCGTCACTGAAAAATCCTATATAAAACTCGTCGGCTCCGGCGTCAAGGAACTGTTCCAGGTATTTGATATCATTAAACGGCGTCAGTATTTTCATGGGCGGCCTCCTTTGTTTCTGAAACGGTGTCGTTTTCAGCTTTTAAGAATTCATCCGCAGGCCAGTAGATAAAACGGTCCGGTGTCTTTGAATAGATGACGGGCGTGTCATTTCTGGTATATAAACCCTTTCCGAGATGCAGAAAGACCGCATCCTCCGCCGTCGTCTCCATATAACCGTTCATGCAGGAGAGACCGCAGCCGGGTCTCCCGATGAACTGCTGTCCGACAGGGTGTATAGCGGCGGCAAACTGACAGTTCTGTCCGCCTGTCACATAGACGTAAGGGTAATGTGCATGAATCTGTATGTCGTCGTCGATTTCCGTAAAATCGAGCTTTGAGGAAGTGAGATCCACCTCTATGGCGGAGACATTACCGCGCAGCATTTCGGGGAAAAAGACGAGGGAAGTCTCTTTTTCGTATTCCGGATATCTGGGATCACGGAAGTTTTTGGAAAAAATACGTCCGGCAGTGATACGGACGGGATAAACCGTCTGAAGCTGCCGTGCGAACTGCAGCATGCCGTAATCATTTACGACCAGTTCATCCGCGTAACCTCCGCAGTATGTAAAAAAGTTTGTAATATCCTGTTTCAGCATATCATTCTGCGGACCGGGAACGGATGGAATCACCAGTGTGACACGTAAATGATTTTCCATGATAAATCCGAGCAGATTCTGCAGGAAAAAATTCATGGAACGCATGCAGTATTTTCCGCAAAAATAGGAACCGATGTAAAAACGGCTGCACCCGGTGTCCTTCAGATGCTGCGTGTAAGCGGAACCGCTGTTGTAATAGAGCGAAATATCCGACAGATTGTAGGCTATGTCCATGATGTGTGACCCTCCGTTGGCTATAAATAAAGGATGCACACAGACGCATGTGGAATGGCTGCCTGAGCAGCCCTGTGTCTGGTGCAAAGGAAATGACGGAATGTCGTTTCTTATAAATATTTTATCATTTTGCCATGGTAAAGTATAGTGACTAACCCAAATTGTTTATTCTCAATTCGCATAACTTAATCACATGGAAGCATAAAGTGGGATCTGCAGATGAAATACATGCGCCAGTACAGCGTATCCGGAGTTCCTGTGCAAATTTCTGAGGGCATTTTTCTGAGCGGTGTTCATAAGCTGAAAGTAAGAGGCTGCTGCAAATCATATTCAGGAATTGCTGCGAAATAACTTTACAGATTGCGCAGGCTAATACGCAAATCGCAAAGTTATTTCTGAACAGATTCTTATGGCAGCTCCTGAGTCGGAAAGAAGATAATGTTCATGAAAAAAAGAGAGCGAAACATTCTGCTCGCGGACTTGCTGCTCTTCGTCCTGCTTGGCGGAATTTTTCTCGGCGGAAACAGGCGGACAGATCATTTTACAGAGACAGTACCCGCAATCCGGAATATTTCGGCAGACGAACAGTCAGAAAAAAAGAAGATAGCCCTGACCTTTGACGACGGCCCGAATCCGGCGTACACGCCGATTCTTCTGCATGGGCTGCGGGAACGGGATGTGCAGGCGACCTTTTTTCTTCTGGGAACAGCGGTGGAGGAAAGCCCGGAGCTCGTGGAGGAGATGTATCGGGATGGACATGAGATCGGGGTTCATTCCTACGAGCATGTAAATCTGAGTCTTCTGACAGAAGCGGAGGCCTGCGCACAGATTCAGAAAACCTGCGACCTGATCTGTGGGATCACCGGCCAGCGTCCATCCTTTGTGCGCCCGCCGTATGGCAGCTGGCTTTCCTGCCTGGACGACGATTTCTGTATGATTCCCGTGTTCTGGGATGTTGACCCGCTGGACTGGGCGACACAGGATTCCTCCGCCGTGGTTCAGAAAATTCTGGAAGACACAGAGGAATATGATATCATCCTGCTGCATGACGCATCCGAATCCAGCGTACAGGCAGCACTGCAGGTTATAGATGTTTTGGCGCAGGAGAATTTCGAGTTTGTGACGGTGGAAGAACTGATTTTCCCATGAATTATGTTATTTTTTTGACATATTTGAGAAAAGAACTTGTATTTCCCGGCTGATTGAGTTATTGTATATTTTGTTTGAACTGAAGGCGGACAACCTGTCGATAATGAAGGATAGCTCGTTCGCTTCTTTCAAAAAGCACAGCTATATTCGATGAAATGATGAAATTGCAGGGCAGAAATGAATTATTCGGATTTAGAAGTTTCGTAGCTGATTCGGGATAATACTTCGCACATGCTGCGAAGCACATAGGCGCTTATGAACGATTTTTTGCGCAAATGGCAAAATTTTCTGTTCCGGTTCATCCGGGTTGGGATGGCGTAAATGACACAGGCAATGGATGCCGCGCAGCCGGAGGTTGCCGGATGAGGATGGAGCAACATGGACTTGTTTGACTATATGAGAGAACAGCATAAGGACAGGGAAGCTCCTCTGGCATCCAGACTTCGTCCGACATCTCTGGACGAGGTGGTAGGGCAGCGTCATATCATCGGAAAGGATAAGCTGCTGTACCGCGCGATCCGTGCGGACAAGCTGCAGTCCGTCATTTTTTACGGGCCGCCCGGCACCGGGAAGACGACGCTGGCGAAGGTGATCGCGCAGACCACCAGCGCGGAGTTTATGCAGATCAATGCGACGGCCGCGGGAAAAAAGGATATGGAAGCGGTGGTAGAGCAGGCGAAACAGCTGCAGGGAATGTACCAGCGGCGGACGATCCTGTTCATTGATGAGATCCATCGTTTTAATAAAGGACAGCAGGATTACCTGCTTCCGTTTGTCGAGGACGGCACGGTGACGCTGATCGGAGCCACGACAGAGAATCCCTATTTTGAGGTCAACGGAGCTCTTCTCTCGCGCTCAATTATCTTTGAACTGAAACCGCTGGAAAAGGAGGATATTAAAATTCTGCTTCGGCGCGCGGTTTCCGACCGGGAAAAGGGGATGGGTTCCTACCGCGCGGTGATCGAAGAGGAGGCGCTGGATTTTCTGGCGGATGTGGCAAATGGAGACGCCAGGAGTGCATTGAATGCAATCGAACTGGGAATCCTTACCACAGAGAGGGACGCGGATGATCTGATTCATATCACCCTGGCAGTGGCGGAAGAGTGTATTCAGAAACGGAAGATTAAATATGACAAGGGCGGAGACAGCCACTATGATACGATCTCCGCGTTTATCAAGAGCATGCGCGGTTCCGATCCAGACGCGGCTGTCTACTATCTGGCGAAGATGCTGCATGCCGGTGAGGACGTTGCTTTTATCGCGCGGCGTATCATGATCTGCGCATCGGAGGATGTCGGAAATGCAGATCCGATGGCGCTGACGGTTGCCGTCAGCGCGGCGCAGGCGGTGGAGCGGCTGGGGATGCCGGAAGCCAGGATCGTTCTGTCGCAGGCGGCGACCTACGTGGCGTGCGCGCCGAAGAGCAACGCGGCTTATCTGGCGGTCGACAAAGCGCTGGATGTGGTTCGCGGTACGAAAACAGCGCCGGTACCGCCGTATCTGTGTGACAGCCATTATAAGGGAGCTCAGAAGCTCGGACGCGGCATCGGTTACAGATACGCCCACGATTTTCCGAACCACTATGTGGAGCAGCAGTATCTTCCCGACGCTTATAAAGATATGACGTTCTATGAGCCGACAGAAAACGGATATGAGAAAAATATCCGCGAATATTTCAGAAAAATCGGGAGAAAAAACGGCGGGAAATGATAAAACCACAGTCATCTTTTGTTTTCCCGTTTGTGCCGGGATGCCTGATACGGGACACGGACAGGATATATTAAGGAACTGTCCCGAAATAATATGCACAGATTGTGCTGGATAATGCGTGAAGCACAGTCTTTAAAAACGTAGCCATAGCGGGCTATGGCGAGGCTTTTAAAGGCTGCGATTTGCGTATTAGTCTGCGCAAGATATGCATATTATTTCGAGACAGTTCCTAAGCAGACGAATGAAATCAGAGTACGAGGAGGAACATGTATGAAAGCATATGATCAGATGACGAGACAGGAACTGTTAAAGGAAAAAGAGGATCTGGAGCAGCAGTACAGAGATATTTGCGCGCTCGGACTGAAGCTGGATATGTCCAGAGGAAAGCCTTCCAAAGCGCAGCTTGATCTCTCTCAGCCCATGATGGACGTGCTGCACAGCGACACCGTTCTGGAGAGCCGTCTCGGCACGGATCTGCGTAACTACGGCGTCCTGGACGGCATCGATGAGGCGAAGGAGCTGATCGCGGGCATGATCGGTACAAAGCCGGAATACGTGATCGTCTACGGAAACGCCAGCCTGAATATCATGTACGATACGATCAACCGCTCCATGATTCACGGCGTGCTCGACCATACGCCCTGGTGTAAGCTGGACCGGGTAAAGTTCCTCTGTCCGGTCCCGGGCTATGACAGGCACTTTACCATCACCGAATTTTTCGGAATTGAGATGATCAATGTGCCGCTGTATGAGGATGGACCGGATATGGATATGGTGGAGAGGCTTGTCAGCACGGATCCATCCATCAAGGGAATCTGGTGTGTGCCGAAGTATTCTAACCCGATGGGAACCTCCTATTCAGATGAGACCGTGCGCCGTTTTGCCGGCCTGAAGCCGGCGGCGGATGATTTCCGGATTTACTGGGATAACGCTTACTGCGTACATCATTTATATGAAGATCATAGGGATGAACTGCTCGATATCATTTCGGAGTGCGAGAAAGCGGGCCATCCGGATATGGTGTACGAGTTCTGTTCCACATCCAAGGTGACTTTCTCCGGTTCCGGTATATCCGGGCTGGCGACTAGCCCGAGGAACAAGGCGGACATTCTGGCACAGCTGACGGTCCAGACAATCGGTTTCGATAAGATCAACCAGCTTCGCCATGTGAAGTTTCTGAAAGATCAGGAGGGGATCGAACGTCACATGGCAAAGCATGCCGAACTGGTTCGCCCCAAGTTTGAACTGCTGACCCGGCGGTTTGATGAAGAACTGACCGGGCTGGGAGTCGGCTCCTGGACAAAGCCCCGGGGCGGATATTTTATCACGTATTTTGCCAACGAAGGATGCGCGAAAAATATTGTCGCCAAAGCGAAGGGGGCGGGCGTTGTGATGACCGGAGCGGGGGCGCCGTTTCCCTATAAAAAAGACCCGAAGGACTCGGTGATCCGCATTGCACCCACACTGCCGCCCATGGAGGAGCTGGATGAAGCCTGCAGCGTGTTCATCACCTGTGTGAAGCTGGCGAGTGTGGAAAAGCTGCTGGATGGCGCTGTTTTAAAGTGAATGACATAAGTTTTTTCTGAGCTTACGGACTGTTTTCGCATTTCAGGCGATTCGGTCCGTATTTTTTTCCGGCCTTTTGATCTCGTGCTCCCGAAATCTGCAATATGAGAAAAGCAAACTGTTCTGCACCTTCACAGTTCCTTACGAAAAGTTCAATTCTGTTTCAATCTTCCCATGATACTATTCAGAAAAATGGGGTTTTTCAGAAAGGAAAATGAAAAGAAAATCGAGAATCTGCAGACAAATGCTGGCATTCGGTCTGGCAGGTACGCTGGCGGCCGGTCTCTGTATTTCTGTCTATGCGGCCGATGCGCCCGGAGACAATTCGGGCGGAGGGGGAAGTCAGAGCAGCGGCTTTACATTGTCCGCCGCAGCCGTGTCGGTGATCGACAGCACGGTGACGACGAGATTTATGTGGGCGACTGGGATGGTGACGGCGCGGATACGCTGTGTGTGCGCCGCGGCAATGTATATTATATTAAGAATTCTGTCACGTCCGGCGAGGCGGATTCCGTGATTACTTATGGTAAAACAACGGATACTGTATTTGCCGGAAGATGGAAAAAATAAAAAAGAAAGCAGGGAAAACGATGATGAAGAGAAAACATGCTTTTTTCGGACAGAAAATTCTGGCGGTGTTTATCAGTCTTGCCATGATTTTCTCGCCCCTCGGCGTGACTGCGTATGCGGAGGAAGCTGCGACGGATCTGTCGGAGATGACGACATTTACCTTTGACGGCGACTCTGTCACGGTTGTGGAGGGAGACGACACCCACTATGAGGTGGTCGTCTATGATTCCACAGACACGGAAACAGAAGCGGATACAGCGACAGACGAGGATGGAAATACGGTATATTCCGTGCCGGACGGAAGCGACGGGCAGCTTCTGGTCTCCATCGGGAAAAAAGGCGGCTCGTATGTGTTTCAGGGAAGCGGTAACGGCAGCATTGCCGTGAAAAAAGAGGCGACCGCCGACGCGGTTCTGTATCTGAACGGTCTGGAGCTCACGTCCGCGTTTACCGCCGTGATTGCGGTGAAAAAGGACAGTACGGCTTCCTGCACGATCTGTGCGGTGGAAGGTACGGAGAATACGCTGACGGACAATGAATATAACAATGATGGAAACTACACGGATAATACGGCGGCGGAAAATGCGGTGCTGAGGTTTAAAGCAGGCAGCGATGTCACCCTCACCGGCGGCGGCACGATTCACATCATCGCAAATGGGAAAAACGGAATAAAAACGAGCGGGATGCTTGCGGTTACGGGAGATATCACCTTAAATATCACCAGCGTCAACGACGGCATCAATTCGGACTCCGAGGATGGACTGGATATCGTTTGCGGAACGCTCACTATTTCGGCAGCTGAGGACGCCATTCACGCGGATTATGTTCTGAATCTCGGCGAAGAGGACGGGGAGGACAGCGACCTGGTGATCGATATCCTTACCTGCGGTGAGGGGTTGGAAGGCGCTACGGTGAATCTGTACAGCGGTACCTGTACGATCTCAGGCAGTGACGACTGCATCAACGCGGCAAACAGCGATCTGCCAGATTATAATTATGAAATCAATATTTACGGCGGCAGCATCTATGCGGCTTCGACGGCGGGCGACTGTCTGGATTCCAATGGGGATCTCAATATTTACGGCGGTACTGTGATTGCGCTCGGTGCGCTCGACAATACGGAAGAGACGAATAATGCCCTGGACTGCGACGGTACATTCACGCTGACCGGCGGGACCGTGCTCGGCATCGGCATGCAGGAAATGTCGGTCGTACCGTCCAGTTCACAGGCTTATGTGACATGGACATCCGCCGGTGAGAGTACGGCTGTGGCGGCAGGAAGCGCGGACAATAATTCCGGTATGCCGGGGGACGGTGGATCTGATGACTCCGGTATGCCGGGGGACGGTGGATCTGATGACTCCGGTATGCCGGGGGACGGCGGATCTGATGACTCCGGTATGCCGGGGGACAGCGGAGATACTGATGCGGACGCACCGGGAGAAAACGGTGAATTGGGTAATTCCGGCGGTGACAGTGACGCGAATATGCCGGGAGGCAGCAGTTCCCAGACAGGATTGGTATCTAACGGGGATGTTATTACCATCTGTGATTCTGAGAATCAGGAGCTGATTTCCGTGACAGCGGCATGGGACCTGGAGGTGTCATATACAGTGGATTATGTTTTTTATTCATCGGAGAATGTGACGGAGGGAAGTGTCTATACACTGACAGTCGCAGGTGAAACGGATGCAGACAGCGGTATGGGTGATGCAGGTGACAGCAGCGGCCCGGACGATACGGGCGATAACGATGCTCCGGACGATACGGATGCGAACAGCGGCCCGGACGATGCGGGCGACAACAATGTTCCGGACGATACGGATGCGAACGGCGGCCCGGACGATGCGGGCGACAACAATGTTCCGGACGATACGGATACGAACAGCGGTTCGGATGATGCGGACAGCAGCGGGTATACCTCTTCCGATGGATTGATAGAGTTTGATTCTTCAGCGTGGCAGTATAATTCCGGCTCGGATGTATATTATCAGACCGGGGTCGTATACTGTTCGGATCCGTATGATACAACCTATGAATCCTTCGGGATCTATGTGCCGGCGGCTTATATGAATATGACATCAAACGGGGACGGCACCTACACGTTTGTCAGTTTTACAGACACCGCGGTGGGAGATTACACGGCGTCGACTGCTCCCATTGTGATCCCGGTGAACACGGCCGGTTATTCGGCGCAGGCGGCACCCACCGGATTTTCCTCGGGTGTGACGACATACACGGATGAAGGAATTATTTATCTGTATGCAGGATGCCGGGGACGCGATACCACAGACGGAGGCGCGCCCTGGGGAGTGACGGATCTGAAGGCGGCGATCCGGTATTATCGCGCGAATGCATCTGTGCTTCCGGGAGATACCGACAGCATTTTCAGTTTCGGTCACAGCGGCGGCGGCGCACAGAGCGCGGTTCTGGGTGCTTCCGGCGACAGCGAGCTATATTACCCATATTTGTATTCCATCGGAGCAGCGGGTATCACATATAATGAAGAATCCAATACCTATACAAGTACCATCAGCGATGCCACATGCGGAGCCATGTGCTGGTGTCCGATCACCAGTCTTGACTATGCGGATGAGGCCTATGAGTGGATGATGGGGCAATATTCCAGTACTGGTACACGGGCTGACAGCGCGTGGACCAGCCTGCTCTCCGATGACATGTCAGAGGCTTTCGCGGAATACATTAACAGTCTCACACTGGAAGACGAGGATGGAAACGCACTCTCTCTCACGGATGAAGGGGACGGTATTTATGTGTCCGGAACCTACTATGAGTACCTGTTGTATCAGATTGAATATTCACTGAATGATTTTATTGATTCCTATACTGATGAGGACGGCAGCTTTTCTTACAGTACTTCCGGTTCCGGCGGCAGCTCGGAAGGACCGGGCGGCAGCGGTACAGCGCCGGATTTCGGAGGACTCTCGACTCTTGCTGAAAATCAGCTGTACACAGAATCGGAAACGGTTACGGCGTTCGCGGAGGAAGCTGATTCAGAGGATGCCCTGACGGAGTATCTGCTGACGCTGGATGAAAATTACGGTACGGACGAGGCATGGATCACATATGACGCGGACACAGACTGGTACAGCGTCCGCAGTGTAGAAGATTTTGTTCTCTACGGAAGCAAATCCGCATCCAAGGATGTCGGTGCTTTTGACGACCTGAATACCACGCAGGCGGAAAATTATGTGTTCGGAAGCGGTTCCAATCTGGCGGCACATTTCGATTCTCTGATGGCGGAGCTTATGGAGGAGAATTACGCGGAATACGCGGCGGCGGACAGTTCTGTTTCCGAGTCGGATATTCTGGCCTATGCGTCTGACTATCAGGATGATTACAGCAGTTTTACCTCTGACATATTGCTGGGCTACAGTTCACAGTATCGTCAGAATATGTACAATCCGATGTATTATCTGTGCCAGGATTATGAAGGCTACGGTACTTCCTCACCGGCTTCCTACTGGCGGATCAATACGGGAATCACACAGAGCGATACGTCGCTGACGGTGGAGATGAACCTCTACCTTGCCTTGACGGAGGATATAGCGGATGAGGACAGCACGGTGGAAGATGTGGATTTTGCCATGCTCTGGGCGCAGGGACATACCACAGCGGAGCGCGCAGGTGCAGACAGTGATGAGTGTTTCATCGAGTGGATCGCTGCGTGTATGAGCGACCAGGCCTCTTCCTCTGACGACAATCAGTCGGGCAGCGAGGATGGAAGCAGCGGAAGCGACGACGCGGACAGCGGAGACGGAAGCGGGAGCAGCGGAAGCG
>JAJQEU010000087.1 GCA_021201535.1 Clostridiales bacterium
ACATTATACAAAATATTATAAAAAAAGAAAAGAGCCTGAGATGTTCAAAATCAAATACATCTCAGACTCTGCTGCAGCGAAACTCACACAAGTAAAATAACTTTTTCGCTCCGTAAACGTATGATCTGACATCTACAAAAAGGGTACCATAAATACCGGAAGACATATGATATCCGTATCTTTCCTGATATCTCTGGTATAAATCAAATACCTCTTCCATATCCGTTCAGAAAATTTTTCCTGAAAAGCATCCAGAGATGCATGTGTTTTATAACCGGACGATTTCACCTCCAGAGGACAGACCTTATTTTTCCTTGCCAGAAGAAAATCCACCTCATAATTGTGGTTGGACGTTTCTTTCGGAAACGAATAATAAAACAATTCGTTGCCACCCGTCTTTAACATCTGCGCAATCATATTTTCATACAGATATCCCAGATTGATACTCAGCTTATTATTTAACAGTTTCTCATAAATCTCATTATCAGTAAACTCTCTGTCCTTAAACGCCAGCGTTACAAACAATCCCGTATCACACAGGAACAGTTTATAGCGCCCGGGGTCTTTATGAAAAGCCATGCCCGCATTCGGATTATTCGCATGATATGAAATATATACCGTCATGGAATCCTGCATATCCGCGAGGATTTCCCTGACACGCTCCTCCTTCTCTCCCGCGATCACACTGGACACCTGATAACGAGACGCGTTCTTGTTCAATTCTGCAGGGATAGCGTCGAAGAGCATACCTGCTCTCCCCGTCGGATCAATCTTGCGAAAATCCTCCTCATACAGTTCCAGAATATTTCTTTTCATCTGATCGACCATACTCATATTGTTCGTTGTAATAAAAGTATCTACGGCCTGCGGCATACCGCCGACAAGCATATACAAACGGAAATCTCGAAGCAGCCTTCGATTGAGATCATCCCCGAGCGGGCAAAGATTTTCATAAGCAGTACGAAGCAGAGGAATCGTCGCCTTATCTCCCAATGCCCAGCGAAACTCTTCATAATCCAACGGATAGAGCTGTACCCGCGTCTCCTCGCTTGGAATGACAATATCTTTTATATTTTTCTTAATTGATAATAAAGAACCGGTCTCTATATAATCATAGCGATGATCCTTCACCAGATGCTTGATCGCCTGTCTGGCCAGAGGCTGCATCTGCACCTCATCAAAAATAATGAGCGATTTTCTTTCTGTCAGATTCACATGATATATCATCTGCAGACGCAGAAAAAGGTAATTCAGATCAGACAGATCCTCAAAGAGTTCATGTACTTCCTTCGACGCTATAGAGAAATCAATCAGGATATAACTCTCATATTCATTTTTTGCAAACTCCTCCGCCAAAGTTGATTTACCAACCCGCCTTGCACCCTTGATTAAGAGTGCTGTTTTTCCGTCAAATTCCCTTTTCCATTCCAGCATCTTCTGATATAATTTCCGTTCAAATATCATGCCGCCGCTCCCTCCTGCCGAAAATCCCCTTTTTTACACTGTCTGTTCTGCCGGAAATCCCCTTTTTTATTTCCTATTATATGCCGAAAATCCCCTTTTTACAACCATCAAATTGTAATAGTCAGAATCTGATTATCCCGGCTCGAAACCACAACGTTTTCGGCCTGACACCCCAGCAGGTACCCTCGCTTCGCTGGGGCAGACCCTGCGTGGTCAGAGAGTGACATGTAACCCCGTCTCCTCTATCTGCTGCCACTTTAAAAAATCCCCGGTTCATAATCAAACCGGGGATTTTTACGTCTCATGTTTATTTGTCTTTACTTCTGGCTGTAGCCATGCGCTTCCTCAAGCAGCATGTCCTTTACCTTCATCAGACGAATCTGCGTGCTCCGCTCGTTCTCGTCCAGTTTCATCGAGATATACTTGATGTTCTCCTGGGCGTTCGGAATCACCACATGCTCCAGAGCGTTTACGCGGCGTCTCGTCTTCTCGATCTCTGCCGCCATGAGCTGGCAGGCCTTCTCCGTCTCGGCGAGGCGAAGCATATCCGGCAGGATATCTGCCAGCGATTTCACCGCTCCGTCCAGATCGCTGGAGGTGTAGGCGAAGCCGTAGGAATAAATATCATTCTCGTCCGCCGTACGGGTTTTATACTCAAAAACCGGCGTATTGACGCTCATGACATTCTTCTTGTTTACATCCAGATAGACACCCTGCTTCGGCGCCATCAGGGCAGTGTGAAGACCCTGCTCTGACATGGCCGAGCGTGCGATGACGAAATTGGTATTGGCAGCTTTAATGCCCTCCTCCACCTTCAGGCGCAGCTCCATGTTCTCGCGAACGAGCTCCAGGAACTGGCGCATCAGCTCATCACGCTTATCTTTTAAAAGTTTGTGTCCCCGCACGGCTGTGACAAGCTTCTTCTTCTGCTTTGTCAGTTCCATACGGGTAGGATTTACCTGTGTTGAAGCCAGCGCTCTCACCTTCCTTTCTGAATATACTAAATAATATTATCTATTTCTTTTCGTAGTACTCATCAAGGAACTTATCATCGATACGCTTCAGCTCGGACCTCGGCAGTATCCTCAGCAGGTCCCAGCCCAGATCCAGCGTCTCCATGACGTCACGGTTCGCGTTATAACCCTGGGAAACATATCTCGCCTCAAACTCATCCGCGAACTTCGCGTAGATCAGGTCGGTCTCGGAGAGAGCCGCCTCACCCAGGATGGTCATCAGCTCCTTCGCGTCCTTACCGCGGGAGTAAGCCGCAAACAGCTGGTTCATCGTGTTGGAGTGATCCGCGCGGGTCTTGCCTTCGCCGATACCCTTATCCTTCAGACGGGACAGGGACGGCAGAACGTCGATCGGCGGTGTAACGCCCTTATTGTAAAGGTCACGGCTCAGGATGATCTGTCCCTCCGTGATATAACCCGTCAGGTCAGGGATCGGATGCGTCTTGTCATCCTCCGGCATGGTCAGGATCGGAATCATGGTCACGGATCCTTCCTTGCCTCTCTGACGGCCGGCACGCTCATACAGTGTCGCCAGGTCCGTATACATATAGCCCGGATATCCGCGCCGTCCCGGAACCTCTTTCTTGGCCGCGGAGATCTCACGAAGCGCGTCCGCGTAGTTCGTGATATCGGTAAGGATGACCAGTACGTGCATCCCCTTTTCAAAAGCAAGATACTCCGCAGCGGTCAGCGCCATACGCGGCGTAGAGATACGCTCTACGGCCGGATCGTTCGCCAGGTTGATGAACAGGACGGTACGGTCGATGGCTCCGGTCTCCGTAAAGGACTGGATGAAGTAATCGGACTCCTCAAACGTAATACCCATGGCCGCGAATACAACGGCGAACTGTTCATCCTTGCCGCGGACCTTCGCCTGTCTGGCGATCTGTGCTGCCAGCTGAGAATGCGGCAGACCGGAACACGAGAAGATCGGCAGCTTCTGACCGCGGACCAGTGTGTTCAGTCCGTCAATGGCGGATACACCGGTCTGAATAAACTCCTCCGGGTATACACGAGCCGCCGGGTTCATCGGCAGACCGTTGATATCGCGGCGCTGCTCCGGCAGAATCTCCGGACCGCCGTCGATCGGGTTTCCTACGCCGTCAAAAACACGGCCGAGCATGTCGCCGGAAACGCCCAACTCCATACTTCTGCCCAGGAAACGAACTTTACTGTCGGAGAGGTTGATGCCGGTGTTGGATTCATACAGCTGAACCAGCGCGTTTCCACCGTCGATCTCCAGAACCTTGCAGCGGCGTTTTTCGCCGTTGGAAAGCTCGATCTCTCCCAACTCATCATAGGCAACATCCTCCACACCTTTTACCAGCATCAGAGGACCTGCCACTTCCTGTATGGTTCTATACTCTTTCGGCATTTACTCTTCCCCCTTTTCGATAACAGATGCGATCTCTGCCTTCAGTTCCTCACGGATATGGTTATATTCTTCCTCGATATCTTTCTCCTGCGTATATTTATAACGTCCGATTCTCTCGCGGACATCCATACTGAGCAGGTCGCGGATGTTGGCATGGTTATTCAGTGCCTCGCTGCACTCTTCATAGTAAGCCACCACCAGCTGCATCAGAAGAAGCTGCTTGCGCAGGGAAGTATACGTGTCAATCTCGTGGAAGGAGTTCTGGTGCAGGAAGTCCTCACGGATAGAGCGTGCCGCTTCCATCTTCAGGCGGTCGCCCGCGGAAAGGGCATCCATACCTACCATCTGTACGATCTCGTCCAGCTTCGCCTCGTCCTGAAGCAGGCTCATCATCTTCTGACGGCACTGCAGCCACTCGGGAGAAACATTCTCGTCAAACCACGGACCGATGTTATCCAGATACAGCGAATAACTGGTCAGCCAGTTGATCGCCGGGAAATGCCGTTTGTAAGCCAGCGCGGAATCCAGTCCCCAGAATACCTTTACGATACGCAGGGTCGCCTGAGATACCGGCTCGGAAATATCACCGCCGGGCGGCGATACAGCTCCGATCACGGAGAGCGCTCCCTCGCGTCCGTCCTTGCCGAGCGCGATCACATGTCCGGCGCGCTCGTAAAACTGTGCCAGACGGGAACCCAGATAAGCGGGGTATCCCTCCTCACCCGGCATCTCCTCCAGACGTCCGCACATCTCACGGAGAGCCTCAGCCCAGCGGGAAGTGGAGTCTGCCATCAGGGCTACGGAGTAACCCATGTCACGGAAATACTCCGCAATCGTGATACCTGTATAGATGGACGCCTCACGGGCAGCCACCGGCATATCGGATGTATTCGCGATCAGAACGGTACGCTCCATCAGAGACTTTCCGGTCTTCGGATCCTTCAGCTCCGGAAACTCGTTCAGAACATCCGTCATCTCATTTCCACGCTCGCCGCAACCGATGTAGACCACGATGTCCGCTTCCGCCCACTTGGCCAGCTGATGCTGGATGACGGTCTTGCCGCTTCCGAAAGGTCCCGGCACGGCTGCCACGCCGCCTTTTGCGATCGGGAAGAAGGTATCAACGACACGCTGTCCCGTGATCAGCGGTTTGGACGGCGCCAGTTTCTGCTTGTAAGGGCGTCCCTTACGAACCGGCCATCTCTGCATCATGGTAAGTTCTTTATCACCTGCATCCGTAGACAGAACTGCCACAACCTCCTCTACAGTGAAGTCACCGGCCTGGATGGATTTAATCTTTCCCGAAAGTCCGTTGGGAACCATGATCTTCTGCTGTACGACTTCGGTCTCCTGGACGGTGCCGAGCACGTCTCCGCCCTCTACTTCATCGCCAACCTTTGCAACCGGCACGAAGGTCCACTTTTTATCTCTCTTCAGAGAAGCCACTTCCACGCCGCGCTGCAGGTTGTTGCCGGAGACCTTCAGAATGTCGTCCAGCGGTCTCTGAATTCCGTCGTAAATACTGGTAATCAGTCCGGGTCCCAGTTCCACAGACATGGGCACGCCGAGGGACTCTACCACGCCGCCCGGCTTCAGACCGGAGGTTTCCTCGTATACCTGAAGCGACGCCTCATCCCCGTGGATCTCCAGAACTTCACCGATCAGACGCTGGTCGCCAACGCGGACCATGTCTGCCATATTCGCATCCCGCATGCCGGTCGCAACGACCAGCGGGCCTGCAATCTTTTTAATCGTTCCTTTGCTCATTAATCTTGTCACCTCTTATTCGCCAAAGATAATGTCAGAGCCAACCGCCTTCTCCACGGAGGTCTTCACCCCGCGAACTCCCTCTCCGGTATTCCCGGTGATGCCCGGGATCAGAATGATGGCCGGGAGCAGCTGCTCCTTATATTTGTCAATTTCCTGCTGCATCGACGCCGCAAGACCTTCTGTTACGTAAACGACAGCGTATTTATCGGCCGCCAGCCTCCGAAGTCTGGATTTCGCCTCCTCCGGGTCATCCGCCGGGAAAATGTCGAGTCCCAGCGTCGCGAAACCGTAAATACTGTCGTATGGTCCGAGCACTGCTATCTTATACATACATTTCCCTTATCCTTTCCCGGATGGAGTCATCCGTCAGTCCGTTTAACTTGCCGGAGAGGATAATTCCAACTGTCTTGATCTCGTTTTCTCTCGCAAGCACGTAAGCCACGAGCGGTCCGACAGAAAACACTTCGTATTTTTCCGGACGGAGTATTTCCATCAGATAATTATCGCACCAGCGCTCAAACGCGGAGGGTGACTCGCGCAGCGCTTCTGCCGCCTCGCGGAACCTGCCGCCGGAGAGATATTCCAGAATAGCCTCAAAGCCGGATGCCGCTGCCTTCGCCAGACGCTCCGTGTCGACATCGCCGCAGGGCTGCAGGGCACGCCGCATAAACTCGATGGATTTGCCCGTCTTCTGGCAGCGAACCGCGATCTTGATATCCGTTACCGCCACGACCGTCTCGGCATATCTGCGAATGGCTCCCGAATCTGATTCCTTTCCCGCCTTATCAATGGCCTCCAGGCAGGCCTTGTCGATGATCACATCGCAAAGCTGGCCGTCGTTTGAATGGAAAATGGTCTCGAAGGCGTCCTGCGCCGCCGCGTCCATATTCCCCGGCAGCCGTGAGAAATCCTTGCGGGCGATGATATCCCGCAGCTCCTCCCTGGAGGGAACGGTTCCCTCGTAAAAGAAGTCGTCATTCTTCTGGCCGGTATAGACCTCCTTGATGGCAGTTTTCAGATTATGGAATACATTCGGATAGGAGAGAACGTCAAAGGTCTCCATCGGCACGCTCAGGCTCCGGATTGTCTCCCAGATCTTGCTGCGCTCCGCCGCCAGGATCGCGTCGGCGTCCCGTTCGACATCCAGTCCTCCCCAGCCCTTGTCAATGATAAAATCCAGCGCGGCGTCGTAATCCCTGCACGCCATCAGCTGATCGATCGTGGCCTGTGAAAACAGTCTGCCTTCCAGTCCGCGGATGTGTGCGACCGCAAAGGTATATTCCACTTCAGACATCGTCATGCCTCCTTTCCGTAAAGAAGTGCATGTACGGTATCCTGCATCTGTTCACGGTTCGCGTCAAAAATCGCCCTGACGGTACAGTTTTCCTCCACGCCGCCGTAAACCAGTATAAAACCGTTTTCAATATTCTTTCCCGTCCGGGAAAGCTTTAATGTGCCGCCGGCCTTCTGTGCCGCCGCCTGAATCTGATCCTCAAATCCCTTCGGCATCGCTTTCAGATCCGCATCGGAAAAATAAATTTCCCCGGACTGTGCCAGCGCGTATTTTTCAATCCATTTTTCCAGCATTCCAAAGTACGCCGCCGCATCCATGCTGCATACCCTGTCATAAGCCCGATCGATCACCTTTGCGATGATCTCCTGCTTGGCAGCCAGTGTCTGCGTGCGCCGATACAGGTCGTTCGCGGAATGCATGCGCTGTTCCAGATTCTTTGCTTCCTTCTCGGCATTTTTCTGAATCGCCTGAACGGACCGCTCCGCCTGCGCGTCGGCTTCTGCACGAATGTTTTTCGCCTCAGCCTCCGCGTCCGCAACGATCTTCTGCGCTTCCGTCTTTGCCTCTGCAAGAATCTGGTCAACGATTTTTTCCAGTCCTGTCATGTTCGCTGTTCTCCCTTCCTGCTGTTATTGTCTGTTGATAACCGTTTTCCGAAACTAGAAAAGCTGAATTACAACAAGGATGGATACTAACAGAGAAAGAATCGCATATGTCTCAACCATAGCCGGGAAAAGCATAGCCTTTGCAAACTGCTCCGGTCTCTTTGCCACAAGGCCGATGGCCGCTGCGGAAGCTTTGCCCTGGAAGGTTCCGGATACAAGACCCGCGATCGCGATCGGAAGGCAGGCGCCTACCGCCTCTACGCCGGTATGAACATCAATAGCTGAAAAGTTTCCGGAAAGAACGCCGGAGCTGGATAATACAAGGAAAGCGATCAGCAGTCCGTAAATACCCTGTGTACCGGGCAGCAGCTCCATGATCAGAACTCTTGCAAACTTACCCGGGTCCTCCGCCGTAACGCCGGCGGCTGCCTGACCCGCAATACCGCAGCCTCTCGCAGAACCGCAGCCCGCAAGGCCAACCGCCAGAGCCGCACCGATGATTACTAAAGCTCCTCCTAAAGTACTCATGATATCCATGATAAATCCTCCTGAATTAATTAGATTTTATTTGCAGCTGTCTGTCTCTTCTCAGTCAGCTGTCTTCCGCACCCACGGCACGGAATATCACATATTTATTTTATCTTTTACTTACTGCGCGCAAAATCCACATATCTGGTCTCCGTCTGAAACGGTTTAAACGGTTCTCCGGAGCCATTGTAGAATTTCTGGAAAAACTCTACATACTCCAGCCTGTTGGAGTGTACGTAAGCGCCCAGCAGGTTGATCGCCATATTCAGCACATGTCCGATAATAAATACGACGATAAAGATTGCAAGCTTTAAAACGCCGCTGCCAAACATCGTACCGATCATATTGACTACCTGCGCGATCGCGCCGGTCGCCAGTCCAAGAGCCAGCAATCTGGAATAAGAAAGCCAGTCCGAAAGCCAGCTCGTGATGCCGTAGATCTCATAGACACCGAGAAGCAGCCGCATTCCGACCTTCTTTTTCTTTCTTCTGCCGGCGAACAGCAGCAGAATCAGCGCGCCGACGATCGTGAGAATATAGGACAGATACGTGAGCGCCGGTCCGAAATCAATCGTCGTCTGTGCCATAGACTCAAAGATGGACGACGGAATCAGAAGCAGAAGCAGTCCGACCAGAAACGCGAACCATCCCACCACTTCACTGAAAAATCCCATACCGTCGCCGTGTTTGAGCAGAGTATAACCATGTATGGCCAGTCCCAGGAACAGATGAATGATACCGATGATCAGCGCATAGATCAGCAGACGCATCGGATCGTCAATCGGGGCAAACCACACCGCGTTGAACGCGACCTCATGCCCGAAAAACTCCCGCGAGACGACCTGAATCACATCGCCGAAAAATCCGCCGAACAGGATACCCCAGACAACCGTCGAGATACCGCAGAAGAAAAACATCTTCAGGCTCTTTCTGAGTCCCTCTCCCATCCGGGGGAACTTTGCCAGCGCAATACCGCAGAAAATCACCATCAGAGCTCCGTATCCCGCGTCTGAAAGCATGATGCCGAACATGACAATATAAAAGATCGACATGATCACCGTGGGATCAATCTCACCCTTGCCGGGCAGTCCGTAGGACGCGAGCACGCCGTCCACCGAGTTCGAGAACGGATTGTTCTTCAGAAGCACCGGCGGTTTTTCATCCTCCGCGATCTCCTCAAGCTCCACGACCGCACCGTATTCGGTTTCCAGCTCCTTCGACAGCTCCTTTGCCAGATAAGCGGGAATATATCCGCTGACAGCAAAGGTATTCTCCGTCTGCGGCAGGGTGCCGAGCACTTCATACTTGCCTGCGCGCATACGGTAATAGTCAGACACCATCTGAAGATCGCCCCGGGCCGGTCCGAACTTCGAAAGCTCCGCGATATAACCCTCAATCTCCTTCTGATGTGCTTCAATCTCTTTTCGGATCACCTCCTGCTCCTCAGCGGGAGTGCGGGAGACAAACCAGGTCGGACGGGCAAAGCCCATCTCGCGCAGCGCTTCCTCAGCCGCCGCTGCGTCACGGCGTAAGCAGAGTACGGACAGATAAGTAGTGTCCTTATCGGTAGACAGGATCTCCACATCGGCCTGATCCACCGCCGGCTCATGTGTCTTTAAAGCTGTCAGCACAGCCTCCTCCGACACAAGCTCCGGCATGGTGCCGAAGTACAGCGCTGTCTTCGCCGTTCCCTCCGTACTCATCGGAATATCCATCTTCTCCCAGGGGACAAGCGCCTCCGCCTGATTCTCCAGCTTCTGTATCGTGGCGGTAGCCTCCGTGATCTGCTTATCCAGATTCACGATCTGGTTCGCCTGCCGCATATACTCGCTTTGATTCTCAACCGTCTTTTTCAGCTCGGAGCGCTCGATCAGCGGTTTACCCGCCAGCGAGGAAAGAAGCGATGATTTCTCCGGCACAAACTTATCCAGTATCTCCAGTGCCTGATCCGCCGTGGCCGACCTTTTTTCAAAAGTGGCATGCGGCGTGGAGGTGTCCTGACATACCGTGCCCTCGAACTCCTCCGCTTTTACATCGATCTCAATTCCGCCAATCTCCTGGAGACGCTCCAGAATGGATTTCCGATTCTGCTTCATGGCAACCAGATTCATGCGCTGCATCTGTAATACTGCCATTGAAACTTCCTCCTTTTTTTTCATGAAAGTCGATTGCTCCGCACTTCGTGCTCCCGCAATCGCCGCCGGTATTCGTATTCCGGCCTATCGGCCTACATACTCATA
>JAJQEU010000099.1 GCA_021201535.1 Clostridiales bacterium
AAATAAGGGGATTCTACTCCTTTTTTATTCTAAAAGTGTTTAAGACCGGATAATATGATAATTCATCAGGAAAGTCAATAGTCGAAGAACAAAATTTTCCAAATACCGTATTTTACAGCGACGCAAGCCTCGCCTCCACGTCCTCCATCATCGCCTCATATTTCTTCAGCTTCTCCCGTTCCACCTCCACCTTCTCGGCGGGCGCCCGGTTCAAAAACTTCTCATTCTTCAGCATACCGTTGGAACGCGCGAGCTCCTTCTCCAGCTTTTCCTTTTCTTTCAGCAGACGCTCCCGCTCCTTATCCATGTCGACCAGCTCCTCCAGCGGGACATAGATCACCGCCTTGGGAATGACCACAGAGACCGCGTCCTCCGGGATACCGGTTTTGTCCGCCTGCACATGAATCTGCGCCGCACTGATCAGGTTTTTGTAAACATCCTGAAACGCTTCCAGACGGGCGCATACATTCTCATCCTGTGAGACCACATAGTAACTCACCCTGCGACTGGGCGGAACATTCATCTCAGAGCGAAGCGTCCGCACGCCCTTCACGAGCGTCTTGATTGCCTCGATGGAAACCTCCGCCTGCTCAAAGTGAAGCTCCTCCCGATATTCCGGCCAGGAGGCCAGCATGATCGTCTCCTCCTCCGGGCAGAGCGTGCAGTAGATCTCCTCCGAGATAAAAGGCATAAACGGATGAAGCAGCTTCAACGCGTTGACCAGAACCGTCTTCAGCGTCCAGAGCGCGCTGTTCGCCGCCTCCGGATGCTCCTCTTTCTGATAGAGACGCGTCTTGCTGATCTCAATATACCAGTCGCAGAACTCCTCCCAGATAAAATCAAACACCTTCTGAACCGCGATGCCCAGCTCGTATTTGTCCATATTTTCCGTCACGTCTTTCGCCAGCGTGTTGACCTTTGACAGGATCCACCTGTCCACCGGGAACAGATCCTTCGCATCCGGCTCGTACGGCTGCTCCTCACCGAGATGCATCAGGATAAAACGGGACGCGTTCCACACCTTGTTCGCGAAATTGCGGCTCGCCTCCACACGCTCCCAGTAAAAGCGCATATCGTTGCCCGGCGCGTTTCCGGTCACCAGCGTCAGACGCAGCGCGTCCGCGCCGTACCTGTCGATCACCTCCAGCGGATCAATCCCGTTTCCGAGGGATTTGCTCATCTTCCTTCCCTGCGCGTCACGCACCAGGCCGTGGATCAACACCGTATGGAACGGCTCCGTCCCCGTCTGCTCCAGTGCGGAAAACACCATGCGGATGACCCAGAAAAAGATGATATCATATCCGGTCACCAGCACGTCGGTAGGATAGAAATACTCCATCTCCTCCGTCTTCTCCGGCCATCCCAGCGTGGAGAACGGCCACAGCGCCGAGGAAAACCAGGTATCCAGCGTATCCTCATCCTGATGAAGGTGCGTGCCGCCGCATTTCTCACATGTACACGGCGCCTCCTTCGCCACCATCATATGGCCGCAGTCATCACAGTAATACGCGGGGATCTGATGTCCCCACCAGAGCTGGCGGGAAATACACCAGTCGCGGATGCTCTCCAGCCAGTGCAGATACGTCTTGCCGTAATTCTCCGGAACAAATTTCAGCCGTCCGGATTTCAGCGCGTCAATCGCGGGCTTTGCCATCTCCTCCATCCGCACAAACCACTGCGGCTTGATCATCGGCTCCACCGTCGTCTTGCAGCGATCATGGGTACCGACATTGTGTACATGATTTTCAATCCGGACAAGCAATCCCATCTCGTCCAGCTTTTTAACGATCGCCTCGCGCGCCTCATAGCGGTCCATGCCCTCATAGATGCCGCCGTTCGCGTTGATCGTCGCATCATCATTTAAGATGTTAATTTCCTCTAATCCGTGCCGCTTCCCGACCTCGAAATCATTCGGGTCATGCGCCGGCGTGATCTTCACACAGCCGGTTCCGAACTCACGGTCCACATAGGCATCCGCGATAACCGGAATCTCCCGGTTTACAATAGGCAGCAGCAGCTTCTTCCCGATCAGGTCCTGATATCTCTCATCGTCCGGATTGACCGCAACCGCGGTATCGCCGAGCATCGTCTCCGGACGGGTGGTCGCGATCTCCACAAATCTGCCCTCCTCACCGATGATCGGATACCGGATGTGCCAGAAATGACCCGCCTGCTCCACATGCTCCACCTCCGCATCGGAAATAGAAGTTTTGCAGACCGGGCACCAGTTGATGATGCGGGAGCCCTTGTAGATATATCCCTTGTCAAACAGACGGACAAAAACCTCCTTCACCGCGCCGGAGCAGCCCTCGTCCATGGTAAAGCGTTCCCTCTCCCAGTCAGCGGAAGAACCCATTTTCTTCAACTGGCGCACGATGCGTCCGCCATACTCATCCTTCCAGTCCCATGCATATTTCAGAAACTCCTCCCTGGTCAGATCCGCCTTGTCGATGCCCTTTTCCTTCAGGCTTTCAATGACCTTCACCTCCGTGGCGATGGCCGCATGGTCGGTTCCCGGCTGCCAAAGCGCAGAGTAACCCTGCATTCTCTTATAACGGATCAGGATATCCTGCATCGTGTTGTCAAGCGCATGGCCCATGTGAAGCTGGCCGGTGATATTCGGCGGCGGCATCACGATGGTGAACGGTTTTTTGTCGGGATCCACTTTCGCGTGGAAATAGTGGTTGTCCTCCCATTTTTTATAAAGACGATCCTCGATCCCCTTCGGGTCATAGGTCTTGGCTAATTCTTTCATGCTGTTTGCTCCTCTTTCTTCCATGTATCTCAGTGAATATGCGGAAATCATTCAGAATCATGCAGATTTCCAATGAGAATACCATAAACAAGATTTCCGAGAATGTCAAGTACAGGAAATTATAGTAAACGGCAAATATTTTTGACGTTTACTATATATAATACCGGATAATACTCTCATAATCCCTGATCGTGTTTTTCGATACGGTTCCGTAAAAGAGAAGCCAGTAAATTGCTTACCGGCTTTCCCTTTCAATAATTATATTTCCTATGGTTCTCAGCAGCACCTGTGTCTCACGGCCGTGAAAAATTTCTTTGTCCATGCTTTTTTCTCCTCCGAAAATTCTCATATCCGTCACATCCTGTCATTTATTTACAGGAAACGACATTAAGTCGTTTCCTTTGCGCCAGACGAAAGGCTGCGTAAGCAGCCATTCCTCATGCGTCTGTGTGCATTCTTTATGGTGAATGACAATTTTTTTGTCGTTCACTACAATATAGAACCCTCCGCATCATTATAAACGTACCAGCCCGTTTCGCCGAACTGCGTCCAGGGCTTCGGCGGCATCCGCGCGGATATGATCTGACAACAACAGTTTCATCAGAAGATGAGTTTCTGGAAGGTTGGGACGAATCCATTACTCCAAATTGTACCAGGGAAATCGTTAAGATTATATAATTGATTAAAATCTGCTCTGGATGTGGCGGACGCGGTCTTGATCGGAGCCGTGCCACCAGAAGACCTATGACATTAACGTGAGCGACACTGTAACTTTTGTATGGGAAATAGATTCATAAAAAATTATAAGCCCGCAGTGTCCGGAGAATATTTCGGATGTCTGCGGGTATCTTATTCGTGTTCTTCCAGACTGGCTTTTTCAGTCAGATTCTTATTTGTTTGCCCTCTAACATCTTCTCAGTCGGCACTTTCATAGACACTCTTCTGCAGAAGTCATCCACAGGTGTCAGCTCACTGACCGGAGGGAATGCGTCATCATAATGGTCCAGCAATACACGTTTTGGCTTCAGTTTTTTAATGATTGCTTCGTTGTGCGAATTGATATCACTTCGTCCCTGATGCGGCAGGATCAGCGCATCTGCTCCGGTTGGGTATTCCACTCCATCAGCCAGATCCGCGCTGCCCATGATCTGTATGCGTTTTTCTTCCGCTCTGATCTCATAAAAAACAATTTCATTATTTTCTTTGTGTTGAAAATTTAATTTCAGTAAATGAATCAGGCGCGGGAATTGTCTCCAGGAACTCAGTCTGAATACTTTTGGCAATATAAGTCCGGCGTCGAATCGTATATGCTTCCCCTGATAAACGCAGACAGAGATGTCTGGAAACTGCAGGACATCTCCCGGCGTAATTCTGTGGATTTTCGTTTCCGGGAAGCCTTGTTTTGTAAGAGTTGCCGCTGGCGTATCTGTCACGAATACCGTGCACGGCTTATTTCTATACAGAGTCGGAACGCTGGACAGATGGTCCAGGTGCCCGTGTGTGATCAGAATGTTAGCCGCTGTTCCAAATACCTTTTCTCTTTTCCCACACAGCTCATCTGGCTCATATCCTTCCGGAAGATATTTTAAAAACGGATCAAAAAGTAAAGAGGTCCCGGAGGTTACCAGAAGAATCGAGGCTGTGCCATACCAGGTTATCTCCATAATATTCCCTCATTGCACGAACATGTTCTCAGAAAATTCTTCTTCTGAGATTGCCATGTCTATCACATTGAGCAACAGTTCGTCCAGTTGTTCATTATTCCGCGCAGATGACCAGATTATTTATTGCAGAACTCCTGCAGGTCTGCTTTCAGCTTTTCGTAGCGCAGCCGCTTTTCCTCTTTGGCAAAATGAACTTCTCTTGACTGCGGAGGATTGTCAGAATAATTCAGCGCCTCGTCTCCAAACTGTTCACTGGTCAGATCGAACACGCAGTCCCCGATCACATTATAGCAATGATAGTTGCCGCCCGGCCGCAGAATTCCGTAGACCTCACCGCTGAAAATGTCCTGCGCCAGAAACGCTGTAATGGAGCACTGCCCCAGCGTTTTATTTGCCGACGACCAGTCTGAACGCATCCTTGGAGCACAGGTGTCCGCACACCAGATTTCAGATAATGCGTCATACAGGTCCTGCGGCGTATGGATGCCAGCGTACTGGTTCGTAACTGCAGGGACGGTTGCGTTTTTCCAACCGTAAAAATCATATTGCTTTGGCATAACTTCACCTTCTCTCTTTAAAAGGAAGTATAACACATCCTTCGGAGGATGGACAGTAAAAGCGATCCGCCTTTGTCAAAAAATTTTCAAATGAAGGAGTACCAAAGTGACCAGAGAAGAATCAAAAAACGGCCTGCTTACAGCGTCCGCCGGGAAGAATGGCGGCGTGCGCCTTGCCAGGGAGCCGAAAGACATCAACTTATGGGATATTTACCAGACCGTGGAGACATGTCCACACTGGTCACGCTGCGGTCCGGCCGGATAGTACGTTTCGTGAACATATCCGCCTTCCCGATCAGCTTTCCGTCCTCGTCCATGTGAATGTCAGCTTCACGGCCAAGCTCCTGAGACAATCCTTCTTTGATTACGGGGCAGAAGGTTTCTGCCAGAAAGACCTCCGCCCGTGCATTGGCCTCTTTGTTGAAAGCGTCCTGCTTCGTGTTGGAACGTTTCTCCCAGGGCTCCTCCCTGCCATATCCTAAAACCCGCCAGTCCAGAGTAAAGCATACCCAAAAATCTTTTTCCACAATGGCATCGTTGATCCCCATCTTATCTGCTGTGTTACGGAACAGCCCCCGCTTATCATTGTCTGAAAATCCTGCAATGTTTTTCATCTCTATTGTACCTCGTATAATCTGCCGTATCGCGTTGTAAACCCAGTCCGTAGATTCTGCCGCCTCTCTTAGCATAGCGACTTTATCGTCCTCATTCAGCCGGGAGCGAAGCGTCTGGATCGTTTTGGAAGTGACATTTGTTTTCCCCAAAGTTTCAATGCCTGAATCACCAGAATCGTCATATAAGAAAGGCCCGTGTTCCTTTTAGTACGGCAGTTTTCGTTCTTATCCGTACGGACGGACAGGGAATTGTCCGAAATGATGGCGGTCTGGCTTTCGCAAGCTCTTCATTTTACATTTTCTGACTCATTTTCAGCCATTCCATCACCATTCCGGATAATTCCCTGTCCATTTGCGCCGGGTCAATCAGCAGGCAGAGCTTCGACTGGACATTTTCGATTTGTATTCCGTACATATCCTCCATCATAAAAAATATCTGCATGACCCCGGCAGCGCTTTCCACCTGTTGTACCTTGCTCATGTTACATTTCTCCGCTTTCAGAATCATCCAGAATCACTGCCGCGATTATCTCTGCCCCGGTTAGCTCCGCCAGCATCCGCGGCATATCATTTGTAAAAATATAACTGTTTCCAAGCATCAAAATTCTCATTATCTTTAGCCTCTTTGATTCTGCGCACACAAAAGCCACAAAATCCCTTTCACAAGCCGCGCGTCTGCATCCCCAACTGTGTTCTCATCCGTGCCCTCCCTCACATCCGACAGGTAAAAAAATATTGATGGTTGATATCTGCTCCCTGTATAGATATAATGAATCATACAACAGGTTGTTGGTTTGTGCCAAGGAGGATTTTGCAATGACAATGATTTCTGTAGACCATCTGACCAAAGACTACGGGCATGGGCGCGGGGTCTTTGATGTGTCAATTCAGGTAAAAGAAGGGGAATGCTACGGATTCCTCGGCCCGAACGGGTCGGGAAAAACGACTACTATACGGCACCTCATGGGTTTTTCAAAGCCGGGACAGGGGACAACAATGGTTTCCGGAATGGACAGCTGGAAGAACAGCGCCGCCTTGAAAAATATCGTTGGATATCTCCCTGGGGAGGTGACGCTACCGGCCGGAATGTCAGGAACCGCTTTTCTGCGGATGATGGATCGGATGCGCAGGGTCAAGAAGACGGGCTATCTGAATATGCTGCTGGAGCGCTTTGAACTAGACCCCGCGATCAGCATCAAACAGATGAGCCTGGGTGTAAAGCGCAAGCTGGCGGTGGTTACCGCTTTTATGCATGACCCGGGAATCCTGATCCTGGATGAGCCAACGTCCGGGCTGGATCCTGTTATGCAGGAGACCTTTATCGATTTTGTAAAGGAAGAAAAGTCGCGGGGCAAGACGATTTTTCTCTCTTCCCATATTTTCCATGAGGTAGATGCCTGCTGTGACCGGATCGGCATCATCCGTGACGGGAAGATCGTATCCGAGTTTCAGTCAGGTGAGCTGAAGCAAAGGCACGACCGCATTTATCTCATAACCTTTGCGGACCAGATTTCTTATGATCAGTTTACCCGCAGGCCGTTTCGATTTACATCTAAAAATCCGGGAAAATTCAGCGCAAGACTGCAGATCGAGGTTGATCAGGTCGGAGAGCTGGCAGCATGTCTGGGAGAATTTGATATCGCAGATTTTGTCGAGATCCCGTTTACACTGGAGGATTATTTTATGTCCTTCTATGATACCGGCCATCATTTTGAGGAGGTGAGAGCGTGAATCATACAGTTATTTCCGTACAGGAGCTGACCAAGGACTACGGGGTCGGACGCGGTGTTTTCGATATTTCCCTGGATATCCCGGAAGGGGAAGTATTCGGTTACCTGGGGACAAACGGTTCCGGGAAAACGACGACCATCCGGCATATGATGGGGTTTTTAAAGCCCGGTTCCGGCACAGTCCGGGTAAATGGGCTGGATCCGTGGAAAAGAGCTCCGGAGGTCATGAAAAACGTCAGTTATATCCCCGGTGAGATTGCGTTTCCCAACCTTGCCACCGGCGCTGATTTTTTCCGGGTACAGGCGCGGTACCTGAATATCAAAGATTTTACCTATATGAACCATCTGATTGATATACTGGGGCTGGATCCGAGTGCGAACCTCAAAAGGATGAGCAAAGGCATGAAGCAGAAGACAGCGATCGTGGCGGCGCTCATGGGAGATAAGGAGGCGCTGATCCTGGATGAGCCCACCACCGGGCTTGACCCGCTGATGCGTGAGACATTTCTGGAGCTGATCCACGAGGAAAAGAAAAAGGGAAGGACAATCTTTATGTCCAGCCATATATTTGAAGAACTGGAGGATGTCTGCGACCGTGTAGGAATCATTGAAGACGGTAAGATCCGGGATATTCTAAACCTTTCCGAATTCCGGCGCAGCACGCCGAGGCTGTTCCGGATTACATTCAAAAATACTGCCGCGGCACAGGAGTTTTCCCGCAGAGTTCCCGTCTCAGTCCAGGAGGAGACGGAAGTATCTGTCAGTGCTGCCGCTGAGGAAACAGACCGTATTTTTAAGGCATTGTACAACCTGCCGGTTCTTGCTGTGAATGAGAGCCATCTGAACCTGGAGCAATATTTTATGTCAACCATTCGGAAAAAACAGTAGTGGAGGGAAATAGATCATGAAAGTAACAAAAGTTTTTTCGCGGCCGTTAATGAGACAAAGCTTTCGTACCAACAGAATACTGGCCGTCGCGTGTACCCTGATACTCTGTATGATGACAGTTGTCATTACCTACGCGGGTAATCTGCTGGGAACCACAGAAACTGTGGATTATACAGACGCGCAGACGGATTTTTACAGCCATCTCTATGTGCTGGCATCCTACAATGAGATGATGGGAACGGAATTAAGCTATGAGGATTTTTCTGAGTCGGAAGACCTGACGGTTTATGATACCGTATTTGAGATGGCATCCGGGCAGTCAGACGATGTAGATCTCTCCTGTGAGAATTTTGCGGCTGCCGCGGATGAACTCTCGGAATCCGAAGTTGGGATTGATGCCTATATTTCCCAGTTTGAATATGTTTATGCGCTCGGTAATGTAAACGGATGCTTTTCCGGAGACGAGCTGGATATTGAGACTATGATGACAGATATGCTGGAAATGATGGGAGTTTCTACAGACCTGGTGGATACCATGAGCGAAATGGATACCTCGGCAATGCTCAACCAGATGTATTTTACCGTCATGTGCCTGCTGCCGATCCTCCTGTTTATCATCTTTGCCGGGAATGCTTTAGTCGTTGACCAGGTGGATAAGGGCTCCATGGCTTACATTCTGTCTACTCCCACAAAACGAAGCGCGGTGGTTATCACGCAGGCGATCTATATGGTCATCCTTCCGTTTGTCATGGTCGGATGTGCCTTTCTGGTAAAACTGGCGGCGTCCCAGGCAATCATTGGGGAGGTGGATATTGCAAAATACGCTGCCCTTTACGGCGGGATGTACCTGCTGGCGGAAGCCATGGCCGGCGTTTGCTATCTGGCCAGCTGCCTGTTTAACCTGAGTAAAAATGCCCTGGCGCTGGGCGGAGGGTTGAATGTCTGGTTTTTCCTCTGCTCCCTGCTGGGGATGTTCGGTTCCGACAGCATGGTCGACATGGGGATCGGTGTGGAAATGCTGGGCAGGTTTAACCGGGTTACGATCGTCGGTCTGTTTGATATCAATGCGCTCGGGACGGTCGGGTCGGACGCGGTGGATTATGCGTTTGTCCCGAAGCTGGCTGCCCTTGCTGTGATAGCTGTGGCCTGCTATATCGCAGGTGCTGTCCGTTTCCAGAAAAAGGACCTGCCGCTGTAACTTAAAAATCTATCGCTGATGAATTCAAGGACAAACCACTGTCGGCTGATGTTGTCCGCCAACTCAATGACAGGATCAAAACCCAGAATCAGAAATATGGTTTGAACATGAAGCGTATCACGGAAAGTAAGGATGCCATGCCGGGGATTTTAGCAGCGATGATGTCAAAGGGCGTCAGAAACTACATCATTCTGGCTGGTCCTGACATGCCGGGCATTGAAGAGATACTTGGATACAGCAGCACCGATTTGATGCTTTATGCGCAAACGCCCGGTTTGAATACCTGGTGGATCGGCGGAATGTTCAGCCGGAAGAACGCAAAAAAGAATGTAAATGCGGGAGAAAACACTAAAATTGTCGGCATCGTAGTGGTTGGCTATGGCGAGAATCAGGGAGTTGCACATAAATCGAAAGCGGCATCAGATATTTCGTCTTACGAAGGAGATGCCCCGGAATGGTTCAAAGGACGATCCCATGCCTAGTACCTCGAATATTAAGTAACTAGCCATATCGCTTGCCTGATTTCCCATGTG
>JAJQEU010000022.1 GCA_021201535.1 Clostridiales bacterium
ATGCGGGTGTAGTTCAATGGTAGAACACCAGCCTTCCAAGCTGGATACGTGGGTTCGATTCCCATCACCCGCTTGTGCTTTGCAAAAAAGGATATGGTTGTTTCCGTATTCTTCTGAAAGCATATGTGTCCGTAGCTCAGCTGGATAGAGCAACGGCCTTCTAAGCCGTGGGTCGGGGGTTCGAATCCCTTCGGGCATATACTATGAAAGTGTCGTCAATAGACAGACAGATGGACATGGCCCAGGCCACCTTCTCTTGCCGCTGTGCAGCAATTCACCTTGTGCTTGCATGGCCAGATGGCTGGATATTCGACGACCAGGATGGTATGAGCAAGTAGGGCGATAGCCCGGATTGCGAATACCGGCGGCGATTGCGGAGCAATCGACTTTCATATATGGTGGTGCCTGCGAAGCAGGCATGTCAGTTTGATATGGTGGGTATAGCGCAGTTGGTTAGCGCGCCAGATTGTGGCTCTGGAGGCCAAGGGTTCGAATCCCTTTATCCACCTTTACTGGTTGCAGCAGATCACGTTTGACGAGCCGAATCTGTCCGGAGTGCGTTGTTTTCGCAGACCGTTCAGACCGCGAAAAGCATCAGAATGATATGGTGGGCTATCGCCAAGCGGTAAGGCACAGGACTTTGACTCCTGCATGCGCCGGTTCGAATCCGGCTAGCCCAGTTACGCGTAGTTTCCGCATGGATGATTCACACATATGGGTGTGTAGCTCAGTTGGTAGAGCACTTGACTTTTAATCAAGTTGTCCCGGGTTCGAGACCCGGCACGCTCATTTCAAAATGATTTTTCGGCGGGTATCCTGACACAGGATACCCGCCGTCTTTCTCCTTCAACTGGCATGGTTAAAAACAAAAAAACTGGATATATGAATAAAGCCATTAATGAGATAAGATGTGTCACATGGAAAGACGCGTCCTTCAAACGAGTCAGATACTTCTGACCCAGACATCATCTGTTATGATAAAGGAGATTGAATATGAAAAACGTATCAACAGCATCCGGAACGAAGACCGGCCGGCAAACGACCGTAAAATCTCTCACGATCACGGCGATCTTTATTGCATTGACCTATGTATTTACCGCTATGGTGAATATACGGCTTCCGATCGCGGCAAACGGCGGTCTGATTCACCTCGGCAACATTCCGCTCTTCATCGGAGCTATCCTGTTCGGCAGAAAAACCGGCTTTCTCGCCGGCGGCATCGGCATGGGCCTGTTTGACCTGCTGTCCGGCTGGACGATCTGGGCGCCCTGCACCTTCATCACCGTCGGTCTGATGGGATTTGTCGTCGGCCGGATTGCGGAACGGCACCGCAGCTTCCGTTGGTACACGCTGGCGATCGCTCTGGCCTGCGTGATCAAGATCGTGGGTTATTTTATTGCGGATGTCATCATCTACCACAGCGCAATCGTCGCGTTGAACTCGATCCCCGGCAATCTGATTCAGGTAGGTGTCGCGGCGGTGATTGTCCTCGCCGTGATCACAAGACTGGAGATTGCCGCCCGGAAGGTCGGATTGCTGAGCGAAGATGCAGAGAGAAAAGCCTGCATCAGCTGACAGAATATATCTTGTAAACGGGGGACAGAATATCAGACAGGTCATCACAAAGCTAAGCGAACGAAACCGCAGATGATCCGGTAAAGAGGCAGGCTGATCAGCCTGCCTCTCTCTTAATCCGTCTTGTCCCTGTAGCGGTCCAGCCGCTGCTCCATGGCGTCCACCACCGTCCGAAGCACCTTGATCCTCGCATAATATTTATCATTTCCCTCCACGATGATCCACGGCGCCGCCATGGTAGAGGTACGCACAAGCATCTCATCGACCGCATGCTCATACGCGTCCCACTTCTCACGATTTCTCCAGTCTTCATCTGTAATCTTCCACTGTTTTTCGGGATTTTCCATGCGCTCTTTGAAGCGCCGCTCCTGTTCATCCTTATCGATCTGCATCCAGAATTTCAAAACAATGGCGCCATGTTCCACAAACTGCTTTTCCATCTCATTGATCTCAGAATATGCGCGCTGCCATTCCTCCCTGGTACAGAATCCCTCGATGCGTTCCACCATCACGCGACCGTACCAGGTACGGTCGAAAATCGCAATATGACCGTCCTTCGGAACATTCTTCCAGAAACGCCAGAGATAATGATGAACCTTCTCCAGATCATTCGGCGACGCGGTCGGAAGCACGCGATACCCCCGCGGATCCATCTTTTCCGTCAGACGTTTGATGGCGCCGCCTTTTCCTCCGGCATCCCAGCCTTCAAACCCGAGAATCACAGGGATCCGTCTGCGGTAAAACTCACCGTGCAGATCCGCGATCCGGTTCTGCAGGCGTTTCAGCTCCCGGCGGTATTCCTCCCGCTCAAGCGATAAACTCAGATCCGCTTTTTTCAGACTGGAGGTGCGCAGCACCTCATCACTGTACTCTGACGCCGGAGTGGGCACAACAGACACCACGGTGTCCGTCGCCGCGCCTTCCGCCTTTCTGCGAAGCGCTGCTTTTAATGCCTCGATGACTGCCGTGTAAATCTTGACCGTGGCAAAGGAGCGGTCCATAGATTCGATGATCGTCCAGGGTGCATAGGCCTTGTCCGTGTGTTCGAGCATCTCATCATTCATGGCTTTGTAACGATTAAACTCTTTGTTGCGCTGCAGATCCTCCTCCGAGACGCGCCATGCACTGGATTGGATATCTGTCAGTCTCTTAAACCTCTTCTTCTGCTCTTTTTTATCAATACAGAGAAACAATTTGATAATCACAGTCCCGTCCGCGGCGAGCTGACGTTCAAAAGCATTGATCTCATTATAATAGGAAAGAAGACGCGACTCCCGTATAACCCCGTCAAAGCGGTCAATCAGCACCTTGCGATACCAGCTCCGGTCAAAGATCGCCATCTGTGTGGTGGACGGGAGCTTGGTCCAGAAACGCCAGAGGAACGGGTGCATCATCTCCTCCGTAGACTCCGGTCCGATGGAATATACATAAAAGCCGCGCGGGTCCAGCGCCCGGATCAGGCGGCTGATCTGATATCCCTTGCCGGCCGCCCCGAAGCCCTCAAAGACAATAATAATCGGAATGTGCTGTGCCTTGCATTCACGCTGCAGGCGGGAAAGCTCCGGTTCCAGAGTGTCCATACGCTTCCGGTAATCCTCCTTGGACATTGATTTCGTCAGATCAATTTGTTCCAGCATAAAATACCCCTCCTTCGGTATATATAAATGTACAGTCAGAATCTTCCTGAAAAAACCAGAACGACCTTCTCCGAAAAAATCTGCAGATTTACGGTATCTTCTCCAGCCATTCGCGGATCATGCGAAGCGCATTCCCCCTGTGGCTTCTCGCGTTTTTCTCCTCGGGCGTGAGCTCCGCCGTCGAACAGTTCAGATCCTCCACATAAAAAATGGGATCATAACCGAAACCGTTTTCCCCTGCTGGCTTCTCTCCGATATATCCCTCAATCGTACCGCGCACTACCATCGGCTCCCGTCCCGGAACCACCGCCGCAATCGCGCATACAAAACGCGCCGTCCGCATATCCCGCGGAACGCCCCGCAGACGATCCAGCAGCATCTGATTTTTGATCTCATAGGACGTGTCTCTCCCGCCATAGCGGGCAGAATGAACGCCCGGTTCACGGTTTAGGTAATCGATCTCAAGGCCGGAATCATCCGCAAGGACGATCTCATCACAGCAGGCGGCAACCGCTTTCGCCTTGATCAGGGCGTTCTCCTCAAAAGTAGCGCCGTCCTCCTCAATATCCAGCTCTATCCCCGCCTCCCTCATGGACAGGATATCCCATTCCGGGTCGTCCAGAATCTGCCGTATCTCGACCATTTTATTTTTATTATCTGTCGCAAAAATGATTTTTTTCTTCATAAACATCCCTCACTCGCATTTTCGGAGGCTTCGGTCCTAGATACTGGTACAGCGTCGTCCGGAGCATGCCGTTGTATATCTTGCGTTTTTTATCTGCCTTTTTACCTATGTAACGCTCCGTATCCTCATAGGAGGATATGAGGTATTCCGACCAGCAGTCCAGGCGGCCAAACGCCTGTCCGATCTCCCGGTAAAGCGCCGGCAGCATCTCCTTTTCCTCCAGGCGCTCACCGTAAGGCGGATTCGTGATCACGAAACCATATTTTTTCGGATGGTTCAGTGCGGACACCGGGCGTTGCTGAAAATGAATCAGGCTGTCCACGCCGGCCCGTCCGGCGTTCTCCCGTGCCACCCGGATGATGTCTCCATCGATATCATAGCCCTGAATGTGCGCCTCAACCGAGCAGTCTGCCAGTTCCCGCGCTTCCTCGACGGCATCCATCCACAGATACTGCGGAATCAGATTGGTCCAGGTCTGCGCGAGAAATGTGCGGTTCATACCCGGTGCAATACCGGCCGCGATCATCGCCGCCTCAATCGGAATGGTACCGCTGCCGCAGAACGGATCCACGAGAATGCGGTCCTTTTTCCAGGGTGTCAGCAAAATCATCGCCGCAGCCAGCGTCTCCGTGATCGGCGCCCGGCCGCTCTGCGTCCGATATCCGCGCTTATGAAGGGAATCTCCGGATGTATCGAGGCTGACCGTGACTTCATCCTTGTGGAGAAACACCCGAACCGGATAAGACGCGCCGGTCTCTTGAAACCAGCTGATGCCATAGAAAATCTTTAACCGCTCAACGATCGCCTTCTTCACCACAGACTGGATGTCTGTCGGACTGAAAAGCTTACTTTTCACCGAGGAAGCCTTCGTCACCCAGAATCTGGCGTCCTCCGGCAGATAACGTTCCCAGGGCAGCGCCTTTACCGCTTCAAACAAATCGTCGAATGTCTCCGCATGAAATTCACCGACCTTCAGCAAAACACGCTCAGTTGTCCGAAGATTGATATTCGCCCGGCAGATTGCCTCCGCGTCCCCGGCAAAAGTCACCCTGCCATCCTCAACCCTTACGATATCATAGCCGAGATCGTAGACTTCTCTCTTCAGAACGGCCTCCATGCCAAAATGGCAGGGCGAGATCAATTCGAATACTTCCATCCGCTTTTCCTCCATCGTACTTCAGTTCTCTCCCGGAACCTCTCAAAATCAGGTGAATCATTCCGGAACTATCTGCAACTGTCCGGGACAGTACGTCGCACCTGCTTCGAAGTACGTATGATGACGTAAATTACAACTGTTTTACAGTATAATCTGTTTTTTACCATACTGTCAACCTGGTTTTATCATACTCTTTTCCGGTTTTATCATTCTCTTTTCCGGTTTTTGATTACCAGTCGCATCTTCACCGGATTTACGCTTTTTAATCCGTACAGGACATGACCTGCAACCGTCCTGCTTCCTGTCCGACTTATCCTGTTCTGTCATTCGCCTTCATACGAAGATAACTGTCGATCCCACCGGCCACGGAACAGATATTGTATCCTCTGCGGGCATATATTTTCCCCGCCTGTATGCTCTGACTCCCGTGTTGGCAATAAAAAATGTGCACTCTGTTTTTATCTGTCAGTTTCATAAAACGCGGCAGCTGTTCTGCCGGCACACTGACCGCTCCCCGAATATGAAAATCGCGGTGCGCCTCCCCGCTTCTCAGGTCGACCAGAATCGCATCCCGCTGTCTGACATATCTGAAGATGTCATTTGCTCCGATGATACATAACCCCATAGTACCTCGCACCCTGCTGTTTTGTCATATAGCTCTGTGCCCTGTTTTTTCCGATTGAACAGGAGACGGTTTCTGCCTCAAACTCGCCTCGCAGAACGCGCGTATCAGAACGGAGGTATTTCCAGGCGCGCCCCTGTGTATTCAAAGAGAAAACAGGCTGCCTGCACAGCCTGTTTTCCTGCACATACGATATGTCCCGCAAGCAGGTTTTATACTTGTTTTCCCTATCGTAATATGCGTTTCATTCCGTTTTGTTACTCAACCGCAGTTGCTGCCTGAATTGGATGCGTTTGAAGCGTCCGATGCATTGGATGCGTTCTTACCGCAGTTCGATGCATTCGATGCATTGGATGCGTTCTTACCGCAGTTCGATGTCTTGTTTCCGCAGTCAGAAGCCCTGTTCTGAGCCTTGTTCTGAGACTTATTCTGAGACTTGTTTGAACCGTTCTCGTTTGTGTAATCATTATCTGCCGAATAATTTCTGGCCATGTTGCATTACCTCCTGTTTGTAATTTACATGGCTATTATCTGCAGTTCTTCCTGTTTTATTCACAGCATTGATAAATATTCCGATATGTCTTCATTTTCTCAGAAGCTCTGAAAACAGGACAAAGACAACCAGAACAATTCCCAATATAATCAGTGTTCCGTACCAGGTATTTAATTTTAATTTCCCCAGGCGGACATCCCATCCGTCATTTTCCTTAAACTCGGCGTGGATCCCGCGATCCGGATTCTGAATCTGCTCGTTGATTTCATCTGTCGTCATGCCGCGGAAAATCCTTCCCGCCCTGTTTTGCGGCTCTGTATTCTCCGGCTCCTGTCCGGCATAATGCTCTACGATCATATCCGCCACTTTTTCCGGAGCGCCCAGTTTGCGCATCACCTGTTCCGGCGTCTTTCCTCCGGCCAGCTGTTCGTCGATATAGCTTTCGTACAGCGCGATCTGCTCGTCCAGCTCAGCCGGTGTCAGATGATCCATCAGATTCAGCTTCAGCACATTTAAAAATTCGTTCATAATTCTCCCCATATACTTGCCCATTGTCCATAGCCTCAACGGGCTATCTGCTTTAAATCCGCTTATGCCTGCGGAACCTGTCGTTCGGACAGGTTCCGCAGGCATGGTCGGACAATCTGCTTATTTACTGCATTTCATAACTGTTCAGTACCTTCACAGTCACTGCATTTCATATTCTGCTTTTATCAGCGATAAGAAAAACCGCCGCTCTGGCTGTCGTCTGTCCCAGAGGAGTCACTGTTTCCGTAATTATAGCTGTCATAGCTCTGCTCTTCCTGAATCGAAGAATCCGCAGACGATGAGGTATCCTGCTCGGAGGCATTGTCGAGAGTCACCGTCAGTGTCATTGCCTCATAGCCGCTCCCGCTGTTCCTCTGAATCACAACCTCCACCGTCTCTCCGGCCGCGTAATACTGCAGCATATCCTGAAGATCTGAGATACTGCTGACCGTAGTTCCGCCAAGAGAAGTAATGATGTCTCCCGACTGTATACCAGCCTTATCCGCGGCGCCTCCCTCAGTCACAGACGAAACATACACGCCCTCCGGAATGCCATACATCTCCGCCGCCTCAGAAGAAACATCTGCACCGGAAATATTCAGAAATCCGTAATTCTCTGTCAGCTTCGTTCTGGTCTCCTGTGTCATCAGCTCCTCAATGATCGGCTGAGCCGTGGAAATCGGAATCGCAAATCCCATGTTGTCAATCGACGCGCTGGAAGAAGAACTGCTGCTGGAGAATTTCGCTGAGTTGATCCCTATCAGCTCCCCTTTCATGTTAAACAGTGCGCCGCCGCTGTTTCCCGCATTGATCGCAGCGTCTGTCTGCAGGAGATTGTAGGTCACATCATCAATCGTAACCTCGCGATCCAACGCACTCACAATACCGGCTGTCACAGACTGTCCCAGACCAAGCGCATTGCCGATCGCCACTACGCCGTCGCCAACCTGAAGCGTATCGGAATCTCCGAGTGTCGCAATCGATATGCTGTTCAGCACATCCTCATCCATATCGGAAAGCTGAACCGCTACAACAGCCAGGTCGTTGGACGAATCACTGCCCTTCACCTGCCCCGTGTACACGGCATCCTCGGAATCATTAAAGCATACGGTCAGTTCCTCATAGCCCTCGATGACATGGTAGTTCGTCACGATCAGGAGCTCTGTATCGGACTGTGATATGATCACGCCGGAACCGCTGCCCTCGCTCTCCTGCTCATACACGCCGAACATCGTCTGAACCTCTGAGATCGTTTTTGTCGTAATCGCAACAACAGAAGAACTGCACTGCTCCGCAATCTGGGTAACCGTATATTCTGTGCCGTCTGAAGTCGTCTCCTCCGTGCTGCTGGAATCTTCGCTGCTCACGGTAGAGAGATTTGCGCTGGTCGTGGAAACAGAAGAATAGGAATTCGACGAAACCACATTTTTTCCGATCGCAAAGGAGCCGATGATGCAGGCGCCGATGATCACACCGCAGAGCACGGCACACCCGACCGCTTTTCCGTAATTATTCTTACGTTTCTTTGGTTTTCCGGTTCCCTGACCGCTGCCGGAAGTACGGTGCTGTGAAGCCGGTTCCGTGGGAATGTAAGAATATCGTCTCCTCTCAGGGCTCTCAGAGCGATCCTGTGATTCTGAGTAATCCTGCGATTCTCCCTGCACAGATGAATACGGGGATCTCCCATCCGGGTTTATATCTGACCTGTCTGAAGAAAAGTCTGAAGAAAAAACCGTCTCCTCTGAGGAAAAGTCTGTACGGGAATCGCTCATATCATTCGCGGTATTCCCTCCCTCACCGTTCATACCGGTGGAAGCCGGGGCAGCCTCCGGCGCCTCCGCCATCACGAATCCCGGACCTTCTACCATATTTTCATTTGTTTCTATATCCTGGTTTTCACTATAATTCTGTTCTCTTTTTTCATCCTCAAACATATGAATGCCTCCTTTATCTTTTCGATGATGTTATTTTATAGTTTCATTGTTGCAGAAATATGTTTTTTATGTGAAGAAAAAGTGAACTATTACGATATGACTGAAAATTTTTCACTAACAGAATAGGACCTCCGGATCTCTCCGGAGGTCATTTACGTGCGTGAGAGGATTCGAACCCCCGACACCTTGGTCCGTAGCCAAGTGCTCTATCCAGCTGAGCTACACACACATATTATTTTTACTGCCGCAGACCGGGATCGAACCGGTACGATGTCGCCACCACGGGATTTTAAGTCCCGCGCGTCTGCCAGTTCCGCCACTGCGGCCCATGGTTAAACAAACAATTTTTATTTTTGCGCCGATCTCGAAGAGATCGTGTGCATCCGCCGTCAGGCGGCGTCACATTTTACAGCCTGATGCACTATGCTTTTAACCACGTATATGCTGTCATCCGGTTTTGCGCCGATCTCGAAGAGATCGTGTGCATCCGCCGTTAGGCGGCGTCACATTTTACAGCCTGATGCACTATGCCTTTAACCACGTATATGCTGTAAAATGGGACCTATAGGGCTCGAACCTATGACCCTCTGCTTGTAAGGCAGATGCTCTCCCAGCTGAGCTAAGATCCCGCAAACGACCCAGAAGGGACTCGAACCCTCGACCTCCGCCGTGACAGGGCGGCGCTCTAACCAACTGAGCCACTAGGCCATATAATATATATTACATCAATTTTGTCTGAAAAGCAAGAATAAAATTCTTTTTTCAGCAAGTGGACCTTCGGGGACTCGAACCCAGGACCGACCGGTTATGAGCCGGTTGCTCTAACCAACTGAGCTAAAGGTCCATAAAACCGACAATCGGACTCGATAATCTGCTGACAAAACTCACCAACATCTGTGAAAGCCGATTGCACTGCAATCGTCATGGTAAATGACCCCAACGGGAATCGAACCCGTGTTACCGCCGTGAAAGGGCGATGTCTTAACCGCTTGACCATGGGGCCATGCAAATCAAACTCTGTTCAAGCTGAATTGATTTGTGATTACGCGAGATGTCAGCACCGTCTCCGGCCGCTGTCACTCAGCATCAACTCCCCGAGCGGGACTCGAACCTGCAACAACGCGGTTAACAGCCGCGGGC
>JAJQEU010000089.1 GCA_021201535.1 Clostridiales bacterium
AGGCCGGTAGGACAGGCTGCCGCGCGAAAACACTTCGCGCGGCAGCCTTTAAAAAAACACATTTTGTTAAAAAAATAACAATACTTTTCGGAGAAGGACGGGGCTACCGCACGATGTGATTTGTGCAGCAGCCCTTTTTTCGGCAGGATAATCATAACGGACTGTTACAATTTATGACAGAGCGTGTAATTTACTCGACAACTATCCCGGCTAGTGTTATAGTAGACTCATTCAAAAACGCATTGCCAGATTCTAAAATTCCATAATGTGTTTCTGCGTCCCGCCTGCCGGTTCTCGGCGCGGGATGTCCTGGATCCGGCTTTTCGCCAGTTACAATTTTTAAACAAATGCAGACAGGCGGAAAGGCCATCCTCCTGTCAGCAAAAACAGGAGGTAAAGAAGAATATGAAGGAAAACAACAGAATACGTGAACCTGAATGTAAGCAGGCAGCAGAAGCCTGTTTCGAAGCGGAAGTATTTCCGGTATCCACCCATCCTGCCGATCGTCTATTATGAAGGGAAAGACAGCTGGACGGCGGATATGCATCTGCGCGACAGGATATGGAACGGCGCCGCCTTTGGGAGTTATATCCTCGATTTTGTGTATGAGGTAGTCAGGAACCAAGACTACACGAATGCGGAACTTCTGGAAAACACGACGCCTTCGATTCGGCGTATCATTCGTGACACGCTGTACAGCCTGCTGATGAAGATTAATGTACCTGTGGAAGAAGCAAACCGGTATGCAGAATCAGTGGAGGAGTGCCGTATGGGATATTTATTTGAGAATATTGAAAAGATGGATATACAGGCAGAGCGGCGGAATACCGCGCAGGTCCGGACGGAAGCAGAAATGGCGAAGCAGGAAGCAGAAGCTGCAAGGCAGGAGGCAGAAGCTGCGAAACAGAAATTAATATCTCTGGTGGAGCGCAAGTTGGCAAAAGGACAGACTGAGGAACAGATTGCGGAGGATCTTTTTGAGCCTGTTGAATATATCCGTGAGCTTCTGGACAAAATCAAATCGTGTTAGTCAGTAAATGGATCGTTGGTTTTGCAAGTCCATTTTTGTTTGCGCGGTGAATACTTTTTGATATAATCCGGTCTTAAACACTTTTAGACACAATCATGCAGGTTTCTGTACATATGAAAGTGTGGTGCGCAATGGCACGAAAATCATCAATACCGGAAGAAATCCTGCGCTATGTCGTCCCCTGCAAATACCAGGTGCCGTTGGCCTGCCGGATCGAATCCGAGAAATATGAACCCTGAAAGTTTTAAAAAGGAGGTGGTATCTTGAGGAACTTTAACACAGAGGGAATATGCAATCGCCGGAAGCACTATATGGTTGATCCTTCCGCGAAAATCACCAGAATTATTGAAAAATACATCAGACCAGGCAAATATTTCTCGCTGAATCGTGGGCGGCAGTTTGGAAAAACGACAACGTTGGGGTTGTTGGCGGAAAGACTGCATGAGGAGTTTTATTGCCTCCAGATCAGTTTTGAAGGCGAGGATGGGATGTTTGAATCAGAACAACATCTGGCAGCCGGTCTTGTGGACATGATTGAGAGGGAACTGAGGCTGGAGCATGTTTCATCGGAGCTGATTGATTCATGGCGCAGACCGATCAATGAAGAAAAGCCCCTCAGAGATCTGGGCAGCCGCATTACGGAGCTTAACCGTGAATGTGACAGAAAAATTGTGCTGATGATAGATGAGACGGATCGGGCTTCGGATAACCGGATGATGTTGCGGTTTCTGGGTATGCTGCGTGAAAAATACCTTCAGCGTGAGAGGGGAAGAGATTTCAACTTTCACAGTGTGATTCTGTGCGGCGTGTATGATATCAAAAATCTGAGGATGAAATCCCGGCCGGATGAAGAGCATCGCTATAACAGTCCGTGGAACATCGCGGCTGAATTTGATGAGGATTTAAGTTTTTCTCCGACAGAGATTGAGGAAATGCTGTGCACCTATGAGTGTGACCATCATACGGGAATGGATATCCGCGCGGTGTCAGAATTGATTTATGATTATACTTCCGGTTACCCGGTTCTGGTTTCCGGTATCTGTAAACGGCTGGATGAGAATATTGCCGGGACAGCGGCGTTCCCTGACATGTCGGCTGCATGGACGGCAGAAGGCATTGCGGAGGCGGTGAAGATTATAGAACATACCAGGGCACCGCTGTTTGAGGATATGGTAAAACAGATCGAAGATTATCCGGAATTGAAAGAAGTGCTGAAGAGTATTCTGTTTGAAGGGAACGCAATCACCTTCAATGCCTATAACAAATCGTTGAATCTGGCCAAAATGTTTGATTATATCAAATCGGTGGATGGAAGAGTAGCAGTTTCCAACAGGATCTTTGAAGTGGTGCTCTATGATTATTTCCTGTCTGAGGAAAAGCTGGATAATGTCACAAAGCGGACGGATATCGTAGTTGACTATCACGGCAGACAGTTCCTGATCGAGACAAAAATCTGGTATGGGTCTGAATATAATGAGGAAGGCGAGGAACAGCTGTGCGGTTATCTGGAACGCCTGAACCTGAAAAAAGGATATCTGCTTACATTCAGTTTTAATAAAAATAAAGAAACCGGAGTGAAGGAGTTTACGAAAGGCGAAAAAACGCTGTGGGAGATTACTGTGTAGGGATCAAAAATTCATGATGTTGCAAGGCAGGAAGCAGAAGCCGCGAAACAGAAATTATTAATGTCTCTGGTGGAGCGCAAGCTGGCAAAAGGACAGACCGGGGAACAGATTGCGGAGGATCTTTTTGAGCCTGTCGAATATATCCGCGAGCTTCTGGATAAATCTGATAATTAGCATGGGGCTGATCGGCTGTATCAGTTTTCCCCCTGCCGCACCTCCCCGCGCTCGCAGCGGTTGCCCCAGGCGTCGATGAGCTCGCCCTCTCGGTATACGCAGATGATTTCGCAGTGGTTGGCGCAGTTCGGGCAGGTCACTTCGCGGGTGAGGAAGTTCATGTCTGCCACGTCGAAGGAGAATGGCTTCTCCACCCCGCAGCCCTGTGCCAGGATGGCGGCTCCGTAGCAGCCCATCAGATGGCCGTTCTCGTCCACAATGATCTCCTCGCCGAGGGAGTCGGCGAAGGCCTTTACGACGCCCTCATTTTTGCTGACGCCGCCCTGGAATACGATCGGGGCGACGATTTTTTTTCCTTTTCCGATGTTATTCAGATAGTTATTGGCGACGGCGTTGCACAGACCGGCGATGATGTCCTCTTTCTGGTGGCCCATCTGAATCTTGTGAACCAGGTCAGATTCCGCGAAAACGGTGCAGCGGGCCGCGATCGGCGTCGGATTCTGGCTGCCGAGGGCGATTTTCCCGAATTCCTCCACCTCGACGCCGAGACGTCTGGCCTGGCTGGTGAGGAAGGAGCCGGTTCCGGCGGCGCAGAGGGTGTTCATGGCATAGTCTACGGCCACGCCGTTCTCCACACAGATAATTTTGGAGTCCTGGCCGCCGATCTCGAGGATCGTGCGGACGTCCGGATGCAGGGTCGTCGTTCCTACCGCATGGGCGGTAATCTCGTTTTTCACGATGCTGGCGTTGCACATGGCGCCGACCAGCTTGCGTGCGCTTCCGGTCGTCCCGGCGGCGACTACCTGATACTGCGTCTGGTCCAGTTCCCTGCCGAGCGCGGCGATGACGCGTTTGGATGCTTCCATGGGGTTCCCCTCCGTCCAGAGGTAGATCCCGCACAGGATATTTTTTTCTTCATCTATAATGACGCCTTTTGTGGAGATCGAGCCGATGTCGATTCCCAGATATGCCTTTTTCATGGAGATTTTCCTTTCTTTTATTCCCGGTATACTTCGTTCTCTTACGTGTCGGCACGGCGAGGCTGTGCCTCCGTCGGCTGTGAATCGCGGCATTTTTTTCTCATGTCCCATCGCGATCATGTCATAGAAGGCCTCCAGCCGCGTCTCGATCCCGGTGTCGCTGGTCTGGGTATCGTAGCTCATATACAGCGTTGGTATTTTATAATCCGCGCTGATGTTGTGCAGTATCGGGATACAGTCCATCTCCGGCGTGCAGCCGAAGGATTTGATATGCACCAGCCCGTCGAATCCCTTTTTTGCGTAGTATTCCGCCAGTGTGACGGTGGAGACGGAAGAGCTGCCCGTGTCGTACCGGACATAATTCGAACATTCTTCTTTCTGGATATCCACCCAGATGGAGGAGGGAAATTTGTGCAGGTCATAGTTGACGTAATGCTTTAGCTTCCGGATGGTATTTTTGTCCGGGCAGATCAGCAGGCTGTTGGAGAGATTCATCCATCGGTGAACCTCCGCGCCCATCTGCGCAAGCTTTTTTTCTACTTCATGGTTGGAAAACGGATCCATGATCGTGAAATATTCTCCGACGACCCCGACGCGCAACGGGTGCTCCGGCTTGTCATGCGGGATAGCTGCCATGTCGGCCATGGTCTGTTTGTAAATCCGCTGTACTTCCCGGAATCCTTTTGCTTTTCGAAGGTCGGCCAGGAAGCGTTTGTAAACCCGGTCGTAGGAACCCTTCTCGATCTCAAAGCCCATGTTCTGCCGATAGTAATCCTCCACCCTGTCAATGTTGGTGATCATCTTAAGCGTGGCGGGAATCGCTCTCGCCATCTGCAGCAATGAGGCGTCGGGCGCCAGCTGTTTTATTCCCTTCAGGATGTCGAGGATATGGGGATAACGGAACAGGGAGATGTTAAAGATCTCGAAATCATAGCCCATGTCCTTCAGAATCTGCTCGTGCAGCTCGCCGTAATAGCCGAGACGGCAGGTGCCTCCGGTCTGGATCAGTACGTTCGCGCCTGCTTCAAGCGCCTCGATATAGTTCCCCATATGGCATTTGAACGGGGCGCAGACAAAGTCGGGACTGTATTTTGCGCCCAGCTCGATGGTGCGTTTTGTCATGGCGGGCGGACTCATATAGTCCAGATGCAGGCCGTTGTTGACAAAATACCGGATGGCGATATCGTAATTGCCGAGGGAGGGGTAACACAGCTTATATGGTTTTTCAGGCATTTGCGTTCAGCTCCTTTCGGAAACGGATGATATCGATAAAGCTTTCCAGGCGCGTCTCGATGCCCGCGCTTGCGTCCTGGCTGTCCAGCAGCAGGTTTAAGATCGGGCGGTCTTTGACGCGTCGGATGATCATCTCATTGACCATGGAATCCGGTCCGCAGGGGAAGGCGGTGAGCAGGATGATGCCGTCGACACAGTCATGGTATTTCTGAATGGCTCCCAGCAGCTCGCGGCTCATGATCCACGGAACCCGCTCACAGATCCGGAGGGAATCCTTCTGTGCCTGTGTCAGATCCACGGCGTCGGAACAGACTGGCAGCGCGTCCAGACGGCGGATGCCCTTTAAGATCGGCTGTCCGATATATTCGTCATAGAGGTTGTAGCTGTGTCCGACGACCAGCACGCGGATTTTGTCTGTGGCGGCGAGAGCGGCTTCCTGTTTTCTGATTTTATTCTGAATGTCGGCTTCCCATGCCTGCCGGGCTTTTTGCCAGGCGGCTTCCGCTTCCGGGCGCGTTTTGTTCAGCTCACGTGCCAGACCGATGTAGGCTTCCTTTTCCGGTTTTTTCTGCTGCGGGTCAACGTCGCAGGAGAGAAAACGCAGGTTTTTCTCCCGGAAGGTGTTGGCGCAGATATCATAGATGGCCTCAAAGCGGGAACAGAGAACGCCTTCCTTCCCGAAATTGGCGATGCGCGGGATGAACACCATATCGCATTTGCCTTCCAGTGCGGCTACATGTCCCAGAAAGAGCTTGCTGGAGAGGCAGTTCTCATCAATGGCATAGCGGTCTCCCGTGTCCTGAAGTGCTTTGGTTGTGCGCGGACTCAGGACCGTCTCCATGCCGAGCTCGGAAAAGAATGTCTCCCAGAGGACGGCATAGCGGTAATAGAGCAGTGCGCGCGGTATTCCTATTTTCATGGAAACTCCCTTTTTGGCGATTCGGATCCGGGTCTGTCAGTGACCCGGTCGGAATCGTTTGATTTCAGATATATTTTTTCGTTTTAAAGTATCTCAGGTAGGCCGCAATATACTTTTGATTCACCGGCGGGCAGCTGATGCCGGACTGGCCGAGCAACAGCCGGGTGTTGCCCGTGTCGTAGATCGGATTCCTGCTGACAAAGCGCCGCATCACATTCGGATTGCTGTCATTTCCGGCTTCAAAGAGGCACTCCAGCAAAACCATGGCGTTCTCCGCGGCATCGGATTTTTTGATCCGGCTGCGCCAGGCGCGGAATGGAATATGGCGTACCGTATAGCCGCAGGCGCGGATCCAGGCGACCAGTGAATGTAAGGTCTGCGGCGTCGGATTGACCAGATTGAAGGCGTGTCCGAGAGCTTCCTCTTTTCTGGAAATGTAGATCAGTGCTTTTGCAACATAATCCACCGGGGTCATGTGGAACTCGTATCTCGCAAACGGTACCGCTTTCATCTGGATGGTGCAGACCATCAGCCGGCTGACCATGTCCTCCAGCTCCCAGATGCCGTTGGCGGCGCCGGTGATGTCGCCCGGGCGGTAGATCGCCGCGCGCAGTCCCCGTTGTCTGGCGATGTCGATGATCTTTTCCGAAACCCATTTGGTCTCGGAGTAGGAGAGCGAAAAGCCGCGCCAGGTATTCAGATCGGCGTCCTCCATCAGGCGTTTGCCGCAGTTGTCCGGCGTGTCGTACACGCTGTAGGAGGAGACGTAGTGGTAATATTTTGCGCATCCGGCGCCGGCCAGACGCAGGGTCTCAACCGTGCCGTTGACATTGGTTGACTTTAAGTATTCGTAGGGGAACACAAAGTTCAGGACCGCGCCGTTGTGGTAGATGACCTCGATCCGTTCGGACAGAGCCGACCATGTCTCGTCGTCCAGTCCCAGACGGTAGGAGGCGAGGTCGCCGATGACCGGATGGATGTAATGTGCCATACCGTCGTTCCAGCAGCGGTAGTGCTTCATGTTGTTCCGGATGCGTTCCATGCCCGCTTCCGCGGAGTCCGCGCGGACCAGACACCAGAGCTCCAGGCCATCGTGCGGATAGTAGCGGAAGATGCTGTGGATGAGCTGGGCACCCAGAAATCCCGTTGCGCCGGTGAGGAAGATTTTCCGGCAATCCGCGGGCGCTGTCAGGTAATCCGCACTGAATCGGATGCGCTCATCCAGCCGGCATTCCGCTGAGAGATTGACGGCTCTTCCTCTGCCCTTTGTTCCGGCGAGGACGGAGTGGATGTATCGGGTGATGCCGGTCACGGAGGCATCACGGAGCAGCTCGCGCAGATCAAGCTTTATGTGGTATTTTTCTTCAATGTTGTGAATCAGCTCAAATCCCATCAGGGAATCCCCGCCCAGGGCGAGGAAGGAATCCGTCAGACTGAACTGGTCGATTTTTAATACTCTCTGGAAGGTAGAACGTACCTGTAGCAGGATATCGTCGGCCTTGTCCACCAGTTCATCTGCCCGTTCTACGGATTTATCAATCAGTTCATCTGCGAGATCGCTTGATTTTTCTATCAGAGATCCGGACTTCCTGCGGATGGAGGAATCATGACTGCTGTACAGTACCTGCAGTCTGCCTTCCTGATATAAAGTGCGCGCCTTTAACATCTGCAGCTTGCGGTTGTCCGTTCGCGGAAGCGTGTTCTGCGGAACAAAGACAACATCATAGAAAGAGAAGGCAAAGCGGTCGGAGACGGCTTTATTGATCTCATGGACTCTTTTTGCAAACTCTTCTCCCTGGCGCGCCTCGATCACGGCGACGACGTTCTCCTTTGTGTCGGTCGTGCAGGAGAAAAATCCGTAGGATGCGCCGGCCAGCGCAGGTACGTGGCGGCTGATCGTCACCTGCAGGTCGGACGGATAGATATTGTGTCCGTTGACGATGATCATCTCTTTGATGCGCCCGGTGATGTAGAGGTTCCCTTCATATAAAAAGCCCAGGTCGCCGGTTTTGTAAAATTCGCAGTCATAGCCTTCCATTTTTACGTGGAAGTTCCGGCTGTCCTTCGGGTTGTCCCAGTATCCGTCCGCTACGCTGTCTCCGGAGAGGAAGATCTCCCCGATGCGCAGTTCGGGGTATACTTTTTTTGTCTTCGGGTTGCCGATGACGACAGTCAGGTCTTTGACCGGCCGGCCGACACTGACGATCTCTGTGGTGTGGCGCTGTGCCTCAGCGGCGACAGCGCTGCTCCCGCCGGTGTGCGGTTCGTCCGCCGCAGCAGAGCCTGCCATATGCGGTTCGTTCGCAGAAGCAGAGCTGGTCATGTGCGGTTTGTCCGCTGTGGCAGAGCCTGTTATGTGTTGGGTGTCTGCCGTAACAGAGCCGGTCATGTGCGGTTTGTCCGCTGTGGCTGTGATTTCATCCGTGTCAGCGTCCGGTTCCTCTATGATTACCGCACGGTTTTTCTGGTACGCCTCATAGTCCAGTGTCAGAGTGCGGTAATCCTGGCTTGCAAAGGTGGCTAGGCAGACATTTTCCGATACGCCGTAGCCGGGCGCCATGGCATTGGGCGCGCAGTGGAACATTTCCGTAAAGCGTTCTGCCCGTCTGGCGCTGATAAACTCCGACCCGTTCATAAAATGGGTTACCTGGCCGAGCGAATATCTGGCTGCCTCTGCATCGGAAAAGATGCGTGTGCAGGCGTCATAGGCAGAACCCGGGCCGACGGTCAGCGTAATTTTAAAATCCGAGATCAGGCGGATCCAAAGCTTTGGATTCTCCAGGAAACGGAGCGTCTGCAGGTAATAGCCCTTCGAGCTTGTCGCGACAACCGGCATGCAGATCGTGACGACCAGACCAAGATTGTGAAAAAACGGAACCCAGGTAGCCAGCGAGACGTTGTCGAGACTTAAGCATGACTGGCACTGCTCGATGTTTTTCATCAGGTTCTTCCAGGTCACGCGTACACCCTTCGGCGCTTTTGTGGAGCCGGAGGTGTATTGCAGGTAAACGAGCTGATCCGGGCTCAACGGGACGATAACATCCTCGCGGCGGTAGGGATCCAGGCGATCGGTATAGATACGTTTTAACCGTGTGGTGTCGCGAAACGCTTCCTTTAAAAGGCGGCCGACGATGTTCACTTCGGAGCCCCGTTCCAGTTCATAGTTGGAGATCAGCGCCTTCGGATGGCAGGACTTTAATACGGATATGAGACGTTCTGTCTTATCCTCGTCCAGCGGCGGCGGGATGATCGTGAAAACAACACCTGCCATCATACATCCGTACACGGCATACATGGTTCCAAAATCCTGCATGGAAAAGATGACCGCGCGGTCGCCGGGGCGCAGCCCTTTTTTTCGCAGCATATATGCAATCTCCAGTGCCTTGTTCCAGGCCTCCTGAAAGGTATGTCTCTCCTGAATCCAGGCCTGCGCCTCATCGTCGTAGTCGACGAAATGGAAAACCCTGTGGTCGGGAGCGACGGCGGCTTTATCTTTTAAATAGTCAATAAGAGTCGGTTCTGAAGTCATATGTCATATCCTCTGTAATAGAATTCGGCTAAGCGGCTCGGCAGCACGATTTCGCCTTTCTTATAATATATCTTATATGAAATTCCCGCAAGTGAAATAAATAT
>JAJQEU010000080.1:0-2865 GCA_021201535.1 Clostridiales bacterium
CCGACGATCATGGTAAAATACATATATTGGAAGGAAGAAATTCAGATTGTTTTCAAACGGAGGCTTGAAGCAATCATATTATTGTGCTATCGTAGATACCGAAAAAGGCATAAAACCACCGCGCGCGGGTCTTTTTTCGGAAATGCGGCATGACATACAGGAATTGACAGAAAGAGGACATAAGAAAAATGAAAATTGTGATAGCGAACGACCACGCGGCAGTGGATCTGAAAATGGAAGTGAAGACTTATCTGGAGGATCTCGGGCATGAGATCGTCGATGTCGGCGCGATGGAAAAGAAGAGCTGCCATTACCCGGAGTTCGGCGCGCGCGCAGGCCGGATGGTTGCCGCGGGCGAGGTGGACTGCGGCGTTTTGATGTGCGGAACGGGAGCCGGGATCGCCATGGCCGCGAACAAGATACGGGGTGTCCGGGCGGTGGCCTGCTCAGAGCCTGTGACAGCGCGGCTGGCGAAGGAGCACAATCACGCGAACATCATCGCGTTCGGTGAGCGGATCATCGGCGTGGAGATGGCAAAGGCGATTCTGGATGCCTGGCTGAACGCCGAGTGTCTGGAGGGGCGTCATCAGCTGCGGGCGGATATGCTGGACGCGCTGTAGGATGCGGCAGAGACAGCATTCAAATATTTTTGTCAGTAAAAACACAGATTCCTGTGAAAAACAGGTTGAAATCTCATTTTGTTTCGTATAGAGTTTCTGTGATTAAAAGAGCTGGTTTACAGGGGAATACATGCCTGTGCAGCAGCAGATATATCAGGATTACGAGGAGGATTTGAAAATGGCAGACGCAGGCAGTGTGATCAAAAAAGGCGTCACGATCGAACTGGAGGGAAAAGTATACAGAGTTGAGGATTTCCAGCATGTAAAACCGGGAAAGGGAGCAGCTTTCATCCGTACGAAGTTAAAAGATGTGATCAACGGCGGTGTGGTGGAGAAGTCTTTCCGTCCCGCTGAGAATGTAGATACCGCGCATGTGGAGCGCACGGTAAAGCAGTATCTGTATAAGGATGATGATTTCTATCATTTTATGGATGCCGAGACATACGATCAGATTGACATGGCGCACGAGGATGTCGAGGAAGAGATGAAGTTCGTGAAGGAGAATGAGAACGTGACCATGCTCTCTCACAATGGCAGTATCTTCGCGGTGGAGCCTCCGCTGTTTGTGGAGCTTGACATCATCGACACAGAGCCGGGATTCAAGGGCAATACGGCTACCGGTACCTTCAAGCCGGCTACGGTGGAGACCGGTGCGGTCGTACAGGTTCCGCTGTTCGTCAATCAGGACGACAAGATCAAGATCGATACTAGGACGGGCGAGTATATCTCCAGAGTATGATGAGGCTGAGAGCCGATGAGCCGATGACTCGTGAACTGAGTGTGGCGAAAGGTGAATCGATTCGTGATGAAATCACGATAAAATAAGGAGGGTGGACAGGGTGCATGGCTTGTAGAGTAATGCACCCTGTCTTATTGTACAGGGGCGCTTAAGGAAATCTGTGGTAGCGTTATTTCCCTATGCTGGAACTGGCAGTTGAGGCAAAGTTGTGATAAGATTTAGTGAATGACATGGCACTGGTTTTGCAGACAGGAGGAGAGTCTTTATGGGGAAATATCTGAATCCGGGCAACCGAGGATTTCGGGCTATCCGAAACGGAACATATGTGGACAAAACAGGTCTGATTGCCTTTGTGAACAGTACGATCAATATTTCTCCGGACAGACTGACATGCTTTAGTCGTCCGAGGAGATTTGGCAAATCCTACGCGGCGAAAACGCTTTGTGCGTATTATGATAAAACCTGTGACTCCGGAGACCTTTTTGAAGGACTTGCAATTGCGGAAGAGGATTCTTTCGAAACATATCTGAATCAGTTTGATGTGATATATCTGGATATTACCAGATTCATTTCAACTACATCTGATATAAAAAAGGTGGTTCGTGAAATCCAGAAAAAGGTAATTGAAGAATTGCATCTGGCATATTCCGGGTATGTTAAGGTTGGAGAGACTGTTCTTGTGGATGCGCTCTTTTCTGTCAGCCATGTAACAGGAAATCAATTTATCATTATCATTGATGAATGGGATGCATTATTTCGTGAGGCGAAAAGTGACGATTTGCTGCAAAAAGAATATGTACAGTTGCTGAGAGGGCTGTTTAAGGGCGGAACCGCGACAGATGAGACGATTGCTGCGGCATATATGACCGGCATTCTTCCCATAAAAAAATACGGCACGGAATCAGCACTGACAGATTTTCAGGAATATACCATGGTCAGTCCTGATATGCTGTCGTCTTATGTTGGTTTTACAGAATCGGAGGTACGGTCTTTATGTGAACAGACAGGGATGGATTTTGAGGAAATGAAATGCTGGTATGACGGGTATGCTTTCCTGAATCTGCCTTCTGTCTATAATCCTGATTCAGTGATGTCGGCGGTGCGGCGAAAAAACTGCAGGAGTTACTGGACCTCTTCCGAGACATATGAATCATTAAAGAATTATATTACGCGAAATTTTGACGGCTTGAAGGATACAGTGGTTCAGATGCTTGGCGGCCGGCACATAAATGTAGACATTAGTACTTTTCAAAATGATATGACTTCTTTTGAAAACAGGGATGACGTATTAACTCTGTTGATTCATCTTGGATATCTGTCCTATGATGAGAAGGAAAGGGAGATTTTTATTCCGAATCTTGAGGTTGCGGACGCTTTCAGGGCAGCTGTGAAAGGGACGGACTGGAATGAGGTGAATCTGTCGCTTTCCCAGTCTGATAACTTGCTGAAGGCAACGATTCGCTGTGACAGTGAAATGGTTGCAGAGGCATTGGAGATGGCGCATGA
>JAJQEU010000080.1:2965-32357 GCA_021201535.1 Clostridiales bacterium
CAACGATTCGCTGTGACAGTGAAATGGTTGCAGAGGCATTGGAGATGGCGCATGAGACCTGTTCCTCCAGTCTTGCTTATAATGACGAGAATTCATTGAGCTGCGCTATTTTGCTGGCTTATTATACGGCTCAGAATGATTATGAGATGATACGTGAGTTTCCGTCCGGAAAAGGATTTGCGGATTATGCATTTGTCCCACGCAGCAACTCAAATAAACCGGCGATGATTATAGAATTGAAATACAATAAATCTGCGGATACTGCAATACGTCAAATCAGGGAGAATCGGTACAGCGGACGGCTGAGCGCTTTTTCAGGAGAGATTTTACTGGTGGGGATAAACTATGATAAGAAAGCAAAGGGAGAGAACAGGAAGAAACATACATGTATCATAGAAAAAGTCGTTCATAATTAGATGGTTTCGGAATGATAATCATTCTCTGATTCTGTAAAAGTGCGGACTTATACAGATCAGTCGAGTGATTTCTCCGAAACAAATGTATGAAGATTGGATAATGAGATGACGGATGACTGTTATGATCAGGCCTCTGTGATATTTTCACAGAGGCCTTATTGGTACATTGTTGAAGAACAAAAATCAGTTTTACTGATTCATTGATTTTTTTAAAATTACAGGAAAATCATGTTGAATCCTTTTATTCGAGATGCTATACTTGAGTGGATCTCACCAGTCATTCCGTGAGACAGAGCGCCTGTCTTTCGGTCTTGAGATGATGGTGAGGGATATGTTTCGTTAAACGGAGCGTCACATCATCGGGTTATGATTGTGTGATGCGTGAGTATAGACAGGTATAAAGGAGCAGATAGTGATGGAACAGTATAAACAGGAGTTTATTCAGTTTATGGTAGAGTCCGATGTGTTAAAATTCGGAGATTTTACATTGAAAAGCGGGCGGAAATCCCCGTTTTTCATGAATGCGGGCGCCTATGTGACGGGCTCGCAGCTGCACAGATTAGGAGAATATTACGCAAAAGCGATTTACGATACATACGGCGCGGATTTTGATGTCTTATTCGGTCCCGCTTACAAGGGGATACCGCTTTCCGTGGTGACGGCGATCGCTTTTTATGAATTATACGGCAGGGAGATTCGTTATTGCTCCAACCGGAAGGAGGCCAAGGATCACGGCGACGCGGGCATCCTGCTGGGGAGCGGACTGCAGTCGGGCGACCGGGTGGTGATCATTGAGGATGTGACGACCTCCGGCAAATCCATCGAGGAGACGTTCCCGATCATTCAGGCACAGGGCGATGTGACGATCGTGGGTCTGATGGTTTCCCTCAACCGTATGGAGGTGGGAAAGGGCGGCGAGAAGTGTGCGCTGGACGAGATCCGGGATCTTTACGGTTTTGAGACGAGCGCCATCGTCACTATGGATGAGGTGGTGGAATACCTGTATAATAAGCCCTGCGGGGGCAGGATTGTCATTGATGATACATTAAAAACGGCAATTGACGCATACTATGAACAGTACGGCGCAAAACGCTGATCACTGCGTTGCAGTCATAATCATGAAGGATTTTTTATATGTTCATCAGCAAGCATAAAAAGAGTATCAGGACTCTGTGCTGGATTCTGTTTTTTGTATATATCGCTGTGCTGGTTTATTTTCTGTTTTTTTCCGAGATGCTCGGCAGGGTAGGGACGAAGCGGGTGTACTGTTATAATCTGATTCCATTCAGGGAAATCCGCCGTTTTCTGACATACCGCGCTCAGCTTGGATTTCCGGCAGTGTTTTTGAACTTGGCAGGCAATATTCTGATTTTTATGCCTTTTGGCTTCCTGCTGCCGACGATGAGCAGGAAGCTGAGAGGTTTCTTTCGCGTTGTGCTGCTCGGCTTCGAACTGAGCCTTGCGGTGGAGTGTGTGCAGCTGGTCACGAGGACGGGCAGCTTTGACGTCGATGATATGATTCTGAACACGCTCGGGAGTGTGATCGGAGTGCTGATCTATATGGTTGTCCAGCACAGGCGGGATGTGGAGGCTGACCGCCGCAGAGCACAGCTCCGGGAGATCAGGGACAGGTCGTGTCCGTAGAACGGCCAGAGCATGGGCACTGACAACTGCATGATTTCGGACAAATCAGGTCAGGCGCAGACGGCGGCTTTGCGAACAGCACAGAGTCCGGGCGCAGACGGCGGTTATGCGAACAGCATAGAGTAAGGGCGCAGACGGCGGCTTTGCGAACTTCGCAGAATACAGGCGCAGCGGCGTCAGCTTTATAAATACACGGGAAATACGGTTTCGGCAGCAGGAGGACAGATGGCAAACAGGAGGAGAGAACATTTCCGCAAAACGAGAAAGACACGTATGCGGGATCTGAAACATTCAAAGACCGGGTGGATCGGTATGCTGTGCGCGTGTGCGGCGGCAGCGCTGTTTCTTGTGTTGATCGTGTATTCGTTTTTACACGGGGGAGATGCCGGATTTCAGGTGGGGAGCGCAGGACTCATCGGCATGGTCCTGGCTGTCGGAGCTCTGATTCTCGGGATTTTCGCGATCCGGGAACAAAGGGTTCGTCCTGTTCCTCCGCGCATCAGCATTATACTGGGCGCGGTGATGACCGCAGTGCTCGGCGGGTTGTATACATACGGATTTTATTAAAGTACAAATCCATCGACCGGAGAGGATACAGATTGGATTTATATGCGGTGTACGGAGAATAATATAGTGAGCTGTTCGTAGTACCGGGTCGGATCACAATCGGATTTGTGTGCAGCGGACGGAGAATAACCCCGGAACGGCGTGATGAGATCCGGAGAACAGATAAACATGGAGGCGGCTATGGGCGATTCAGCTTGGAATACGGCGGAAGGGCCTTTGATACAGGAGCGGTACGATCTGGTTGCTGACCGGATCGCACGGATTCCTTCGGATCATCTGGTTCCGGAAAAGTATCAGGACTATTTTGAAAAAATGTCGTTTTTTCTTCAGAAAACGATGGAAATATATGAAAAAAAACAGGATGGGAGCCTGGCGGGACGTACCCTGGAGCAGTGTCAGGCGGATCAGGAGATATTATACCGGCAGATTCGTCCGGAACACTATCATGGGAGCTACGCGAATCCGGCGTATGCGGCGCACTGTTTTGGAAAGGAAGCGGGGCAGCTGCTGACGCTTCTCTCTTCCGAACTGGAGGGCTGCATCGCCTGGGCGTTTCAGGGCAGGCAGCATGAGCTGACCCTTTTGCTGGAGCTTTTTGTACAGATATATAATTGTCTGGAGGAGGATGATCTCAGGGGAGCACGGGATACTGTCTACTGGTTTTTCCATGACTACAGCGAGATTTTTGTGGAGAATCAGATTCATGACATGATCTGTCCGGAGGATAATTTCTTTATCGACATACTCATGCATGCGGATCTGAGTGATCTCAGATATCTTTATCAATACGGCCTGCCGGTGAGTGAGAACGACTTCGGGATCGCTTCTTTTATGAACCGTCTGCCGGATGAACAGATACAGGCGATGGCGGACACTTATACGGAGGGCTACCGCCTCGGTTTTGAGGCGGCCGGAATTGACCTGAGTAAAAAGAGAACGGTGGATCTTCATTTCCCCATCGGCTTTGAGCGGATGATGCGTGCGGCCGTACTGAATTTTCAGAAGCTCGGGCTGAAGCCCTGCGTGGCGCGGGAGGCTGTCTCTTCTTTTGCGAATAAGGGAAGGATGAAGCGCGGGATCTATTCTACTTCAGTGAACCGTCAGTATGATTTCGACCACAGGGAGGACCGCGCTTATTATTTTGACAAATCCTTTGTCGAACGGCGCCTGGAGGTGCTTCGGACGGTGTTCGAGCAGCATAAGCAGGAGGCGCTCGCGTACGCGGGTCCGGCGGTTGTCGAGGTGTTCGGCGAGACGCCGTTTTCCCCGGAAAACTGTGAGGACGCGATTCATTATGACGAGTCGCAGCAGCAGCTGAATGTCCGCTTTTCTTCGGAGGCCGGTCAGATTACTTATCGGTATATTCCCGGAGAGGAGCGCAGCTTTACGATCATTGCGTATCCGGTGCCGGAGATCGGGGATCAGTTCGAGGAGATTTTCGCTGAGACGGTGAAGATCAATACGCTGGATTACCTCAGATACCAGACCATGCAGCAGCGTCTGATCGACGTGCTGGACGGGGCGGAACGGGTGCACATTGTCGGGAGAGGAGAAAACCGCACGGATCTGACGGTTGCCATCCTGCCGCCGGCGGATCCCGATACGCAGACCGCGTTTGAAAACTGTGTGGCGGATGTCAACATTCCGGTGGGAGAGGTCTTTACATCCCCGGTTTTAAAGGGTACGAACGGTGTTCTGCATGTGACGGAGGTGTTTCTGAACGGATTGCAGTATCGGAACCTGGAGATAACCTTCCGGGACGGCATGATCGACTCCTATACCTGCACCAACTTTGCGTCGGAGGAGGAGAACCGGAAGTATATAAAGGACAATGTACTGATGCATCATGACACACTCCCCATGGGTGAGTTTGCGATCGGTACGAACACCACGGCTTACCGTATGGCGCGGACGTATGGAATCGCGGATAAGCTGCCGATCCTGATCGCGGAAAAGACGGGACCGCATTTTGCGGTGGGCGATACCTGCTATTCCCATGAGGAGGAAGTAGAGCGAAAGAACCCGGACGGCAAGCGGATCGTGGCGAAAGAAAATGAGGTCAGCGCGCTTCGCGGCGAGGATCCGGCGAAGGCCTATTTCAACTGCCACACGGATATCACGATTCCCTATGATGAGCTCGGTGCGATCACAGCTGTCTACCCGGACGGTACGGAGGCGGATATCATCCGGGACGGACTGTTCCGTGTGGAGGGGACGGAGGAATTGAATGAGCCGCTGATATGTGAAATGCAATGAAACATTTCCGGACAGATTACATGTCGGAAATAAAGGACAGGAGTAAATTATAAAAAATATAGAACGGAGGTAAAAGTATGCCAAAAGTAGGAATTGTGATGGGCAGCGATTCGGACATGCCCATCATGTCAAAAGCAGCGGAGATTCTCGACAGGCTGGGAATTGATTATGAGATGCGCATTATTTCCGCTCACCGCGAGCCGGATCTGTTTTTTGAGTACGCGAAGAGCGCAGAGGAGCGGGGCTGTAAGGTTATCATCGCCGGAGCCGGAAAGGCGGCGCACCTTCCGGGTATGTGCGCGGCGATCTTCCCCATGCCGGTCATCGGCATACCGATGAAGACGTCCGATCTGGGCGGGGTGGATTCCCTGTATTCGATCGTGCAGATGCCCACCGGCATTCCGGTGGCGACAGTCGCCATCAACGGCGCGGCGAACGCGGGCATTCTGGCCGCGAAAATCCTCGCGACCGGAGATCCGGAGATTCTGGAGCGCCTGAAAGCGTATTCCGCGGAGCTGAAGGAACAGGTTGAGGCGAAGGATGCCCGCCTGCAGGAGACCGGCTGGCGCGAGTACAGCGGCTCATAAACGGACATGACTGTTTTGAAAAATGATTTCCTGATCATGCCGGTGATTCGGCGCTCAGAGAAGTCAGGAAGAATATACCACATGTATTTTCGAAATTTTTTACATGTGCATTCATGAAAAAATTCGAGAGTACATCCATACAGACAGGAGGCAACTATGGATTACAAGACATCAGGCGTCGACATTGAGGCCGGCTACCGGTCCGTGGAGCTGATGAAGGAGCATGTAAAAAAGACGATGCGCCCGGAGGTGCTCGGCGGTCTCGGCGGATTTTCCGGCGCGTTTTCCCTGAAAAAGATACAGCAGATGGAGGAGCCGGTGCTCCTCTCCGGCACGGACGGCTGCGGCACGAAGGTAAAGCTCGCGTTTCTCATGGATCGGCATGATACCATCGGGATCGACGCGGTTGCCATGTGCGTGAATGACATTGCGTGCGCGGGCGGCGAGCCGCTGTTTTTCCTCGATTATATTGCGTGCGGCAAGAATTATCCTGAGAAGATCGCTCAGATCGTGAAGGGCGTGGCGGAGGGCTGTGTGCAGTCGGAAGCGGCCCTGATCGGCGGCGAGACCGCGGAGCATCCGGGGCTGATGCCGGAGGATGAGTATGACCTGGCCGGATTTGCGGTGGGCGTCTGCGATAGAAAGGATCTGATCACCGGCGCTGATCTGAAAGCGGGCGACTGTCTGATCGGTATGGCTTCCACAGGCGTTCACAGCAACGGTTTTTCACTTGTCCGGAAGGTGTTTGAGATGACGAAAGAGTCTCTGGATACATATTATGACGAGCTTGGCCGGACGCTGGGTGAGGCGCTGATCGCGCCGACCAGAATCTATGTAAAGGCTTTAAAGAGCATCAAAAACGCGGGCGTCACCGTGAAAGCGTGCAGCCATATCACCGGCGGCGGATTTTATGAGAATGTGCCGCGGATGCTGATCGACGGCACGCATGCCGTGATTGAAAAGGACAGCTATCCGGTTCCGCCGATTTTCACTCTCCTGCAGAAAAAAGGCGATATCGCGGAACAGATGATGTACAACACTTACAATATGGGCATCGGCATGATCGTGGCGGTCGACCCGGCGGACGCGGAACGGACGATGGAGGCCATCCGCGCGGCGGGAGATACGCCGTATGTGATCGGGCGGATCGAGTCGGGAGAAAAAGGAGTTACCTTATGTTAAAGACAGCAGTGCTGGTTTCCGGCGGCGGCACGAATCTGCAGGCGATCATCGACCGCATGGCGGACGGCACGATCACCAATACGGAGATTTCCGTTGTCATCAGCAATAATAAAAATGCTTTCGCGCTGGAGCGCGCGGCGAAGGCGGGGATTCCGAATCGCTGCATTTCCCCGAAGGACTATGCGGACCGCGCGGCGTTCAACGCGGCGCTGCTCGCCGCTGTCGACGAGGCGGGCGTGGATCTCATTGTACTGGCGGGTTTCCTCGTAGTGATCCCGGCGGAGATGATCGAGCGCTATCGCAACCGGATCATCAATATTCACCCGTCCCTGATTCCGTCGTTCTGCGGAACAGGATATTACGGACTGAAGGTACACGAGGGCGTGCTGTCCCGCGGTGTGAAGGTGACGGGCGCGACCTGCCATTTTGTCGACGAAGGGACGGACACCGGGCCGATTATTTTACAGAAGGCCGTTGAGGTCAGGCAGGGGGATACGCCGAAAGTACTCCAGCAGCGCGTGATGGAGCAGGCTGAGTGGGTCATTCTGCCGCGGGCGATTGATCTGATCGCGAACGGGCGGGTTTCCGTAACGGATGGTCTTGTGTATATTACCGGATCGAACGCCTCGCATGAACCACATGATCTGTAACTGTTCAGCAGGTCTGCGCGGGGTTTGCCCCGGTAATACGAGGGGATTTGCCGTGCCGACCGTTTGAAAACATATTGTTCCAGGGAGGAAATATCATGAAGATTTTGATAGTAGGAAGCGGCGGCCGTGAGCATGCCATCGCCATGAGCGTGGCAAAGAGCAGCCGTGCGGATAAGATTTACTGTGCGCCGGGCAATGCCGGTATCGGACAGATCGCGGAGTGTGTCCCGATCGGAGCCATGGAGTTTGAGGAGCTGGCAGCCTTTGCAAAGGAAAAATCTATCGACATGACCATCATCGGCATGGACGATCCGCTGGTCGGCGGTGTGGTGGATGTGTTTGAGGCGGAGGGACTCCGCGTGTTCGGTCCGAACAAAGCGGCGGCGATTCTGGAGGGATCCAAGGCATTTTCCAAGGATCTGATGAAAAAATACCATATACCCACGGCGGCGTATGAGACTTTTGACGATCCGGAAAAAGCGCTCGCTTATCTGGAGACGGCGAAGATGCCCATCGTACTGAAAGCGGACGGCCTCGCCCTGGGCAAGGGAGTCCTGATCTGTCAGACGCTCGAGGAGGCAAAGGCCGGCGTTCGCGAGATCATGCTGGATAAAAAGTTCGGCTCGGCCGGCAATCAGATGGTTATCGAAGAGTTTATGACCGGCCGCGAGGTATCCGTTCTTTCCTATGTAGATGGAAAAACGATTAAAATCATGTCCTCCGCGCAGGATCACAAGAGAGCGAAGGACGGCGATCAGGGATTGAACACCGGCGGCATGGGCACCTTTTCTCCCAGCCCGTTTTACACGAAGGAGGTCGATGACTTCTGTCAGAAATATATCTTCCAGGCGACGGTGGACGCCATGGCGGCGGAGGGAAGGAGCTTTAAGGGGATCATTTTCTTCGGCCTGATGCTGACGGAGGACGGGCCGAAGGTGCTGGAGTACAACGCGCGTTTCGGAGACCCGGAGGCGCAGGTGGTGCTTCCGCGTATGAAGAACGATATTCTGGACGTGATGGACGCGTGTATCGACGGTACGCTCGATCAGATCGACCTGCAGTTTGAGGACAACGCGGCAGTCTGCGTCGTACTTGCCAGCGACGGATATCCGGTTTCCTATCAGAAGGGATATGAGATCAGGGGACTTGAAAGATTCGACGGACAGGATGGCTATTATTGTTTCCACGCGGGCAGTAAATTAAACGAGGCGGGACGGTTTGTGACGAACGGAGGCCGTGTGCTCGGCGTGACCGCGAAGGGAGCCGATCTGAAGGAAGCCCGCGCCAACGCGTACAAAGCGACGGAGTGGGTCGAGTTTGAAAATAAATACATGCGTCATGATATAGGGAAGGCGATCGACGACGTATGAAAAAAAAGGCGATTATATTTGACATGGACGGGACTCTCTGGGATTCTGTGGACAATATCGTTGACTCATGGAATCTGGCTTTGCGGCAGATGGGCGAGACCGACGTCACCATTACCCGTGAGCGGATCATCGGACTGATGGGAAAGACGATGGATCAGTTTGCGAAAGCGCTTCTGCCGCATTACGGGCCGGAACGGGGCATGGAGGTCATGCATATCCTGGAGGAGGTAGAAAACGATTATCTGCGGCAGCACGGCGCCGTGCTGCTGGGCGATGCGGCAAAGACCTTTCGCGGTCTGCGAGATCTCGGCTTCGGCATCGGGATCGTGAGCAACTGCCAGTCCGGTTATATTGAGGCTTTTCTGGAATATTATCATCTGGAAGCACTGGTGGATGACATAGAGTGCTACGGTAACACACTGCGGGGCAAGGCGGACAATCTGAAGCTTCTGATCGAGCGCAATGGTCTGGAGCAGTACTGGTATCTCGGTGATACGCAGGGTGATTACGATGCCTGCCGCGAGGCGGAGGTCCCGTTTGTGTGGGCGGCCTATGGTTTCGGGGAAGTCTCCGCGGCCTGCGGCTCGGGGGATGTGTCTCGAGATGACGGATGCAGGACATCGGAGTACAGATCTCCTGCGGCCTGCGGCTCCGGGGGTGTGCCGGCAGAAATTCCGAGGGTGGATGCGCTGGAGGAGATCGTTCTGTGGGCGCGGGGAGTATGACTGACCGCGGAAGCCTGTACAGCATCACCGGGCGATCGTGCCGTGGACGCGTGGAGTATGACAGAGTACAGGCGGCTCCACCGGAATTGCAATGGAGATCGTGCCGTGGGCGCAGGGATTATGATAACAGCAGGAAATCAGGGACTCCGTATCAGCTGAATCTGTGAAGAACTGTGACAGACTGATGCGAACGTTTTTTGCGTGAGTCATTTTCACAGAGGTTATATAGTTATGGAATCGATCGGCGAACAATATATCAAACATAACGGAGAAAACTTATGGGATTTTGAAATCGTGGATGGTTGTGACTCCCTGAATATCAATCATATCCATCCGTTGAAACAGAGGGATGTTTCGGCTCTGTCCCGGTTATTTGTTTATGATTCTCATATCCGGGCGGCGATTGTCTTTGGGAGTTCCGTGAGATTTGACTGTCATTCAGCCAGCGATCTGGATTTGCTGATTGTCAGGGATGATGACCAGATGCGGATTGACGTGCCTCTGGATTCGATTTCCGGCGAGATGGATATTCTGTTTGCGTCACATCTGGGCGACAGACTGCGCAAAGAGATTGAGCAGACGGGTGTTCTTGTGTATTGCCGCGATGATCGTACAGGAGTGTCTGTCTGATGCCGTTTTTTGTGCCGGTGGATTGATTTCAGCAGGGGGTATTGTTATGTGCGATATACGATATTTTAAATCAGCCTATCACAATTTTGAGGTGGCGGAGAAATTGATGCAGTATTATCAGAGCGACGAACTGTATCTGAATGATGTAGCTTACAATCTTCAGCAGTGTATTGAGAAAATGCTCAAAGCCTTTCTGGAATGCAAGGGTGTCACTGTGCCTCAGACCCACAGTATCCGAAAGCTGGTCGAGATGTCGAAAAACAACGGTTCCGCGATTGTGGTCACAGACTGGATCCGGGAGAATCAGTATGAGATTGAGACATGGGAGTCGGAGACGCGTTATAATTTTGATGTTTGCCTGGAGGCAGGAAGAATACAGAGAGGACTGAAAGCGGTTCGTCAATTTTTGGAAATCAATGATATGGTTCCGGTTCTCAGTGAAAAGATCACGGATGAAGTAAAGGAAAAGCTTCTGAAAAAAATGCCGAAAGACCTTAAAATCCGGGATGATTTTGAATGGAACTGTTACTACCGTATTTTAAAAAACAGATTGTAATACGGCGCGAACATCCGGAATGATGTCCGCGCCGCAGTTTACACCCGGTCTATACTGTTTTGTCATCGTCCTTTTCTGCAGGGGCGGTTGCCTCATCGTCCTCCGTTTCGAGGGTGGCGACCGCCTCATTCAGCATGTCAATAAAACCATCCTCACCCATTTTCTCAAAATGCTCGGACACAGACTCCAGCCGGTCAAAAAAGCTGGGCTTTCTCTCGCCGTTCGCGTCGCACGCGGCCGCGCAGGTGTTGCAGTTATGTGTACAATCGTTGTAGTCAGCCATAAAAATCTCCTTTCTGGTTGGTTTTCCGATGTTTCCATTCATTCATACAGCAGGCTTTACACCCGGATGGATGCAGTTATGTTAGTTGTTATTGAAGGTCTATATCGCTTGTTTTAATGCCGATGGATTCCAGTTTTGCTCTAAGCAGTCGGAGCTGGTAATCAATTTCCTTTTCACTGTCCTCGGCTGCTTTGATTCTCTGGAGATTTGCGTAAGAATCAATGACATTCATGATCATTTCTTTGTCTGACACGTAATCACTCTCTTTCATGATATCACCGCCTTTTTTAAGATAGCAATATTATAGCGGTTTTTCTGATGGGTGTAAAGCCTGTTCTGTGATCAAAATCTGAAAGTGATGTTCTGAATTTGTTTCATATTGGAAGTATGAGAAAATCAGTGCCTGTTTTAAGCTAAGGAAGTATATCGTAGTTTTCCATAAAAAACATCTCTTTTTTGTAAAAAAATTGTGGAAAAAGTATGAAAAATGATTTATAATAATCCATGTCTGTGCAAACACGGCACAGTCATAGACATGCATGTCGATGACGTGCTGATTGAAAAGCGCATGTGAGTCAGGAGGATATACAGATATGAGGGCAAGCGGTATTTTACTGCCGGTCAGCAGCCTTCCGTCCCGTTACGGGATCGGCGGCTTTACAAGGGAGGCGTATGACTGGATTGATTTTCTGAAAAAGAGCGGGCAGACTTTCTGGCAGATTCTGCCTCTGGGACATACGAGCTACGGGGACTCCCCCTATCAGCCGTTTTCGACGGTCGCGGGGAATCCCTATTTTGTGTCTCTGGACGATCTGATCGAACAGGGGCTTCTGACGAGAGAGGAGTGCGACGCGGCTGCGCTCGGGACGAACCCGTCCTATGTGGATTACGGGAAACAGTTTGAGAACCGTTATCCGCTGCTGCGGAAGGCTTACGCGAATGATAAAAAGAATGACCAGACGGCGTTCGAGGCTTTCCTGGAGAAGGAGGCGGACTGGCTGCCGGATTACGCGCTCTTTATGGCGGTCAAGGATCTGCACGAAGAGAAGGCCTGGTATGACTGGGAGGAGCCATACAGGAAGCGGGATCCCGAGACACTGGAGGCGGCCCGGAAAGTGCTTGCGGATGATATTTCCTTCCATGAGCACGTCCAGTACTGGTTTATGACGCAGTGGGTGAAGCTGAAGGCTTACGCACAGGAGCAGGGGATCCGTATCATCGGCGATCTGCCGATCTATGTGGCGATTGACAGCGCGGACGCGTGGGTACATCCGGAGCTGTTTCAGTTTGATGAGGATCTGAATCCGACCTCAGTGGCGGGCGTTCCGCCCGACGCGTTTTCCGAGGACGGTCAGCTCTGGGGCAATCCGCTCTACGACTGGGATTACCACAAGGAGACCGGATATGCCTGGTGGATCGACCGGGTGCGGCATGCGTCGGTGCTGTATGACGTGATGCGTTTCGATCATTTTCGCGGATTTGACGAGTATTTTGCGGTTCCCTATGGGGCGGAGACAGCCAGAGAGGGTAAATGGATGCCGGGACCCGGGATGGATCTCATGCGCGCGATACAGAAGAATGTCGACGAAATTGAGATCATCGCGGAGGATCTGGGCATTGTCACGGACAGTGTCGAAGAGCTTCTGGAGGAGAGCGGATTCCCCCGGCATGAAAGTGCTCCAGTTCGCTTTTGGCGACGACAGTGAGAACGCCTTCCTGCCGCACAATTATAAAAACGCGAACTGTGTGGTTTATACAGGCACCCATGACAATGAGACGCTGTTTCAGTTTCTCTGCAACACCTCAGATCAGACGCGCGAGCACATCAAAAACTATCTGAACCGCTACTGGGATACATATGAACAGCTCTGTGACAATCTGATCCGTCTTGCCATGACGAGCATTGCAAAATACTGCATCATTCCGATGCAGGATTATCTCCATCTCGGCGGGGAGGCGCGTATCAATTTTCCGTCCACACTGGGCGGGAACTGGGAATGGAGGCTGACGCCGGAGCAGTTGGACGGCGGTCTGTCGGACTTTATTAAAAATATCACGGAAGTGTCCGGGAGATTACCGAAGGAACCGGAAGACTCAGAAGAACCGGAAAAAACGGAAGAATCGGAAGACTCAGAAGAACCGGAAAAAACGAAATAAACGAAGGAATCGAAAGAACCGGATGCGTCAGAAGCCCCTGTTTACACAGGGGTTTCCTTGTCTTTGCCGGCTGCTTCCAGGAAGCTCAGTCCCTGCATGGTGACGCCCATCAGAATTTTCCCGACCTTCTGGGTGGACAGCTTGTATTCGCTGCAGACCCAGTTCTCCAGGACGCCGATCACGCCGGAGGACATATAGGCGTAGAAGTAGTCGAGCAGCTCCGGCGCGGCGTTCGGATACATGCCTTTCCACACCTTCATACTGTTCTCATAGCCGAGATAAATAAGCTGGCGCAGGAAGGAAGCGTCTCCGTGCGGACCGAGCAGCACCTGGCAGAGATCCTTATTGTCGTCCACCAGCTTCAGCATATCCTCGAACCAGTTCTCTTTGCTCAATGTGAATACAACGTCCTCGAAAAGCTCGTTCTGAATCGTGGTGAGCAGTGCGTACACATCCTCGTAGTAGGAGTAGAAGGTGCTCCGGTTGATGTCTGCCCTTTTACAGACGTCCGTGACGGTGATTTTGTTGACCGGCCGGTCTTTCATCAGTTCAAAAAGAGCCTGTCGGATGACGGATTTGGTGTATTTTGTTCTGCGGTCAGTAGCCATGTTTTCCTCCCTGAATAGTTACCTGGATTTATTCTGTTGTCAGATCATGAGCGTGGGGATATTTCGTATTCTCCCGGCTGCGCTGTGATGTGTGTGTTGTACACAGGTCAATATGCAGTATATTTGTCAAATTTCCAACAAAAAGAGAGAAACTGTGGGAAATGTGACAGATATGTGAAAATTGACGGTTGATATTTTCTATTTGTCTATTATAATATACTTCAAGTTAAAACGCAACACTTGTTGAGAAAAAGACACCAGACCGAAAAAATACAGAGTTTTGTTTAAAAAACAGCTGATTTTTTTGTGACAGGTGCCTGAAAACCTCAGCATGGGTATAGATGGGGCTGTGTAATAAGATTGTTGCGAGTAATCATGAATGAGTTGAAAGGAGAGTTTTACAGTGGCAAGTTTATCACACACAATGCAGAGAAAAGCGTTCAGTGCGGCGATCGACGTAGCGCTTCGGCGGCTGAACAAGGACAGACAGAAGGGACTTCTGCAGATCGTCGATCTGGCGGAGAAGTTCATGGGGGACAACTTTAAAAAGGAATCCTATGAAGCCGTGCGGAAGATGATCATGAATCCGGACGACAAATGGGTGAATTTTGTCAACAAGATGCTGGATGAGCTCGATCCCCATGTGGCGAAGATGACGGCGTTGAATCTCGGTTTTGAGGCCGCTTTCTACGGCACGAAGACGATCCGTGCGAAGAGGGAGGAGCACCAGTGCAATATCCCGTGGCTGATCCTGATGGATCCCACCAGCGCATGCAATTTGAGATGTACCGGATGCTGGGCGGCAGAGTACGGTCACAAGCTGAATCTTACATATGAGGAGATGGACAGCATTGTGACGCAGGGCAAGGAGCTTGGCGTTTATTTCTATATGTTTACGGGCGGCGAGCCTCTGGTTCGCAAGCCGGATCTCCTGAAGCTGGCGAAAAAGCATAATGACTGTGAGTTCCACAGCTTTACGAACGGCACGCTGATTGATGAGGAGTTCTGCAAAGAGGTTCAGAAGTTAGGAAACTTCTCGTTCTCCCTGTCACTGGAGGGCTTCCAGAACCAGAACGACGGACGCCGAGGCGACGGTATTTTCGACACGGTCATTCATGCGATGGATCTGATGAAGCAGTATGGTCTGTTTTTCGGAACATCCGTATGCTATACAAGGGCCAATATGGAATCGGTTACATCCGATGAGTTTTTCGATCTGATGATCGAGCACGGATGCCGCTATGCGTGGTATTTCCATTATATGCCGGTCGGGAACGAGGCGGATGTTGACCTCCTCCCGACGATGGAGCAGCGTGAGTATATCCATAACCGTCTGCGCGAGGTTCGCGCCTTTGAGGGCGGCAAGCAGATCATGCTGCTGGATTTCCAGAATGACGGTGAGTTCGTGGGCGGATGTATCGCCGGCGGACGCAATTATTTCCATATTAATGCGAACGGCGATGCGGAGCCGTGCGTGTTTATCCACTATTCCGGCGCGAATATCCGGGAGAATACGCTGTTGGAGTGCCTGCAGCAGCCGCTGTTTATGGCGTACCGCGACGGGCAGCCGTTCAACGAGAACCATCTCCGTCCGTGCCCGATGCTGGAAAACCCTGAGAAGCTGCAGCAGATGGTGAAGGAGTCGGGGGCGCACTCCACCGACCTGCAGTCGCCCGAGTCCGCGGAGCATCTCTGCGGAAAGTGCGAGGATTACGCCAGAGAATGGGCGCCGCGTGCCGAGAAGCTCTGGGAAGAAAGGCACTTTGTGAGGCAGGGATATACGAACTATAAGAAAGCGATGTAGAATAAGAAACGGGAGGAGAAGAAATGGCAGATTTAAAGCATGCGGCTGCAAGAAAATCTTTTGAAGTTGCATTTAACGGCGTATATAAATATATTAACAAAAACAAAGAACAGAATCTCGTAAAGCTGATGAACGCGGCGCGTAAGATCGCCGGCAAGAATTTCCCGGATTCCTTCTGGGATACCGCGAACGAGGTGCTGGGGGATACGAGCTGCAAGTGGACGCAGCAGATTTACGACGCATTTGACAACCTGCATCCGAATCTGGTGAAGACTCACGTGCTGAATCTCGGCTTTGAGGCCGGTCTGACCGGTTTTAAAAAGGTAAAGGAGAATCGCGAAAAGTACAATTGCAATGTGCCGTGGCTGATCCTGATGGATCCGACGAGCGCCTGCAACCTCAAGTGTACCGGGTGCTGGGCGGCAGAGTACGGTCATAATATGTCTCTGACAAATGAGGAGATTGACCGTGTGATCTGTGAGGCGAAGGAGCTGGGTATCCACTTCTTCATCATGACGGGCGGTGAGCCCATGGTGCGCAAAAAGGATATCCTGATGCTGGCTGAGAAGCACAGTGACTGCGCGTTCCATATCTTCACCAACGGCACGCTCATCGATGAGGAGGTCTGCAAAACGGTTCAGAAACTGGGGAATGTTTCCTTTGCGCTCTCCATCGAGGGAGATGAGGAGGTCAATGACAGCCGCCGCGGACAGGGCGTGTACGGAAAGGTGATGCATGCCATGGATCTGATGAAGGAGTACGGCCTGATCTACGGCACATCCATCTGCTATACGAGCAAAAACTACAAGGCGGTCACCTCAGACGAGTTTCTGCAGATGCTGGTGGATAAGGGCGCGATCATGTCCTGGTTCTTCCATTATATGCCGGTCGGGAAGGATGCGAGCACGGATCTCCTCCTGACGCCGGAGCAGAGAGAATATATGGTGAAGCGCGTGCGCTACATCCGCAGCAGGAATTGCCCGATCAAGCTCTATACCATGGATTTCCAGAATGACGCCGAGTTCGTGGGCGGATGTATCGCGGGCGGCAAGAACTACTGCCATATCAACGCGAACGGCGACGTGGAGCCCTGCGTATTTATTCACTATTCCGGCGCGAATATCCGGGAGAAGTCTTTCCTGGAGTGCCTGCAGCAGCCGCTCTTCATGCAGTATCATGACACGATGCCGTTCAATGAGAATATGTTCCAGCCGTGTCCGATGCTGGAGAATCCGGAGTGTATCGAGCGCATGGTGAAGGCTTCCGGCGCACATTCCACGGATATGCAGGCGGAGGAAGCGGTAGAGGATCTGGTCGCGAAGACGAAGCCGTACGCGGCGGCGTGGACTCCGACCGCGGAGAGACTCTGGAACGAGGAAAAAGAAGAAAAAGAAGAAAAAGCAAAGGCAGCTGCCGCAGGCGCGAAGTAAGCGTGCGGCTGACTGTGACATCCCCCGACGGAAGATATACCGCCGGGGGTTGTTTGTTTATGAAATTCGTGGTAAGATACCTTTTATCGAAGGAAAAGGCCATGAACGGTCCGGATAAATACGGGGAGATGGACATGCAGGAAGAACAGGAGCTCAGGCGTCATATTCTGGATCTGGCGAACCGCTGTTACCAGTCAAATGTATATACATATTCCGCTTTCTTCGGCATGGGCGATCAGGCAGTTTTCCATGCGATGGAGCATGAGGTCTCATTTGTGCCGTGGATGCTTTTCGGCGGCAGCGGGGACTGTGAACGCCGGATCCTCCGTTTCGGTTCGCCCGAGATGCTGGGCTACGAGGAGGATTTCCCGATTCGGTGTCTGATCGTGCGTCCCCGGATTCAGAAGTTTGCCGACGCGCTGACTCACCGGGATTTTCTCGGTGCACTGATGAATCTGGGCGTTGAGCGTGATGTCCTGGGGGATATTGTGGTGCGGGACCAGGCCGCTTATGTGTTCTGTGAGGATACGATGGCAGAGTACCTGCAGGAACATCTCGACCGGGTGAAGCATACCGGTGTGATCTGCGAGATCACGGATGAGTGCCCGGACGCGGCGCAGCCGGAGTTTTCTGCACAGGAGCTGGTGGTCAGCTCCGGGCGGTGCGACGCCGTTGTAGCGAAAGTATATCAGCTCTCCCGCAGCCGGAGTATACAGCTGTTTCAGTCAAAGAGGATTTTCGTAAATGGCCGTCAGTTTGAGAACAACAGCGGCTCATTGAAGCCGGGGGATGTGGTTTCTGTCCGCGGGTTCGGAAGATTTATCTTTGACGGATGGCTGAGTGAGACCAAAAAGGGCAGGATCCGGGTCAGGATCCGGAAGTATATATGAAGCAGAGAATTGTGTCATGGAAGGGTATATAGAAGAGAGTCCTGAAAAGGAAATAAATCCTGAAGCTGAAAAGATCCGGGAGACAGAGGTCACTCCCTGGACGGAAAGAATGCAGGAAGCAGAACAGAATTCCGGGATCGGCAGAGATCGGAAGACAGAGAGACAGCTGAAGACAGAAAAACGACAGAGAAGAAACAAGCTGAGGAAAAGTGCCCGCGTCTACGAACGCACGCATGAGGTAAAGTGGGAAAAGCTTGACAATACCGCGCATGTATTCCCGGCGATCGCGGACGCGAGCATGAGCAATGTCTACCGGATTGCAGTCTATCTGGATGAGGATATCATTCCGGAGAAGCTGCAGGAGGCGCTCGGTATCGTGCTTCCGAAGTTTTCGATTTTTAACTGCCGTCTGCGTCAGGGGATGTTCTGGTATTATTTTGAGGAGAACGGCAATCCGCCGCCCGCCGTGACGGAGGAGAGCACCTACCCCTGTCGTTATATTGAGGAAAATCGGAATCGAAATTACCTTTTCCGTGTATCCTATTATAAGAAGCGGATCAACCTGGAGGTGTTTCATGTTCTGACGGACGGAACCGGCGGGCTGTATTTTTTAAAGGAACTGGCTTACCAGTATCTGAGACTGGCGCATCCGGAACTGAGAGAAACATACGGCGACTATCTGAGCAGCCAGACCTCTCTGAACACGGAGGACAGTTATCTGCAGAACTTCAAAAAAAGCCGTTTTTCCAAGGGATATAAATCCGGCAGATCCTATATTCTGAAGGGTTCCTTTTTTCCCACGGGCAAAGCCGGGATCATTCACGGACATATGCCGGTGGATCAGGTAAAGGAAAAGGCAAAAAGCTGCGGAGCCACGATCAATGAATATCTGGTCAGCATGTTCATCTGGTCGATTTACCAGTCTTTTCTGAAAGGCATGCCGTCGAAGCATCCGATCTGCGTGAGCGTGCCGGTGAATCTGCGCCCGTATTTCCAGTCGGTGACGGCGAAGAATTTCTTCGTCATGGTAACGGCGTCCTTTCATCCGGAGGCGGAGAATCAGCCGTTTGAGGATGTGCTGGAGTCGGTGAAGACGACGCTGAGAGAGCAGCTGACGAAGGAGCATCTGGAGGATGTCCTGTCTTACAATGTCACCGGCGAGAGAACCATGATCCTGCGGACAATACCGCTCGTTTTTAAGAACCCGGGCTTAAAGGGTATTTATAAGATGCACGCGAAAGCCAGCGCAGGTACGGTGACAAATCTGGGCAATATTTCTGTGGTGCCGGAGTATGAGCCGTTTATTGAACGGTTTGACGTACTGCTCTCCCGTTCGTCGGGACAGAACACAAAGATGACGCTTTCTACCTACCGCGGCGTGCTCTCGGCGACCATTGTGTCGGCATTGAAAGGCACGGAGCAGCAGAGGGTATTTTTCCGTTATCTGACGTCACAGGGCATATCGGTGAGCATTGACACGAATGGAGTATATTATGAGTAAATGCTGGAACTGCGGGATCGAGCTGAAGGATCCCCATCATGTCTGCCCCCTCTGCAAATGCATCGTGGAGAGGGATGGGAAGGAAGAACCTGAACAGAATTATCCCTATCTCGATGCGGAGAGAGGGATTCGAAAGATGCAGCGGGCGTTGAATATCTACCTGTTCTCTGCGATTGTGCTGGAAGTGATTCTCTGCGGCATCGACTTCAGGACGGGAGGCAGACCGGGGTGGGTTATTCTGATCGGCGTTTTTCTGGCGGGCGGATATATCACACTCAAAGTGCTGGTTCAGATGCATGCCGCCTACCGGCTGAAGATGATCCTGCTGGCGATGCTCGGAGAGACAGTGCTGCTGGCGATCGATATAGAAACCGGGTTTGCGGGCTGGTCCCTGAACTATGTGCTGCCCGCCGTGTTTATCCTGATGGATCTGATGATCATTTTCCTGATGATTGTGAACAGCCGGGAATGGCAGAGCTATATCTCACTGCAGATTCTGATCATTGCGCTTTGCTGTATCCAGTTTGTGCTGTACTATATGGGACTGGTCGCCCGACTGAGCGGGGGAGTGATTTCTCTGGCTGCGGCCATCCTGTTCTTTGTGGGTACGCTGATCGTCGGCGGAAACCGGGCGCGCTCGGAGCTGTATCGAAGATTTCATGTGTGATAATCAGTACACATTATTTCACGACAGTTCCTCAGGCAAAGCACGGAGGAATCCGCAGGTATCGCAGGTGTGTGAGAGGAGGAAGTACAGATGCCGCAGTTTGAACACAGCGCACAGGGGAAGGTGCTGCGCGATCTGGTTGCCCGGCTGCACTCGGACAATCTGATCGGAAGGAAAATAAAAAACGGGGAGCTGCGCAGAAAAATGGAGGAGGCGGAGTGGAAGGTGCCGAACGGCTACTCTCTGTCCGTGATCGTGCAGAAAAACTTCTCCATGGAGCTTCTGGAACCGAAACGCCCCAGCGAACGGATGATCGTCCTGCAGCTGCACGGCGGGGGCTATGTCGGAAAAATGATCAATGTCTACCGCAGCTTTGCCGGGCTCTACAGCGAGCTGGGACACGGCGTGTCAGTTCTGACTCCGGATTACCGCGTTGCGCCGGAGGATCCATATCCGGCAGCGCTGGAGGATGCGGTGCACGCTTATGACTGGCTGCTGGAAAATCACTGGACGGAGGAACGGATTATCCTGGCGGGGGATTCCGCGGGAGGAGGTCTGGCTCTCGCGCTGTGTATGTATCTGAAAGACCGGAACCGGCCGCTTCCGGCCGGCATCGTCGGGATGTCTCCGTGGACAGATCTGGCGCAGTCCGGGGAATCCTATCACACGAAGTACCGGATCGACCCGGTGTTTGGAAATACAAAAGACAGCCTGATCTACAATAAGGATTATGTGCGGGATGAGGATGTGACAAATCCGTATATTTCTCCCTTATACGGAGATTTTTCGGGTTTCCCTCCCATGCTGCTCCAGGTTGGAAGCCAGGAGATGCTGCTCAGCGACTCGGAGGGAGTGGCGGAAAAGGCCAGACACGCCGGTGTGAAGGTGCGGCTGAGCGTCTATGAAGGTATGTTTCATGTGTTTCAGATGGCACTCCTTATGATACCGGAATCCAGGACCGCATGGAAAGAGGTCGGGGCTTTTTTTTGACAGGCTGTTTCCGGTCGGTCTGGTCTAGATTTTTTCCTTTTCCGTTTCGGAGGCTCTAAAAGTCATGAGTTGGATCGCAGGCGCTCTGATCATGACCTTTTGACCCGGGTATCATATGAATGTCTGATCGGAGGATTTTGGCTTTGAATGAAAGATATACGCGGAAATGGATGGAAGCGCTTATGGAGGACTGCTGTCTCTGTCCCAGAGACTGTCATGTCAATCGTTTGCGGGGAGAAAAGGGATATTGCGGTCAGGACGCTGACATACGGGCGGCCCGGGCCGCTTTGCATTTTTGGGAAGAACCCTGTATTTCCGGAGAAACCGGATCCGGCGCTGTCTTTTTTTCCGGCTGCTCACTGGGCTGCGTTTACTGTCAGAACCGACAGATTGCGGATGGCAGTACGGGAAAAAAGATAGATGCCGAGCGTCTGGCGGAGATATTTCTGGAGCTGCAGAGTCAGAAGGCGATGAATATCAATCTCGTCACGGCGGGGCATTTCGTTCCTCAGACTGCCATTGCTCTTCAGATTGCAAAAAATCAGGGTCTGCATATACCGGTTGTCTATAACAGCAGCGGATATGAGAAGGCAGAGACACTGCGTATGCTGGAAGGGCTGATCGATATCTATCTTCCGGACCTGAAGTATGCGGATCCGGTCCTGTCTGAAAAATATTCCGCGGCGCCGGACTATCCCGGGACAGCGAAAGCCGCCATCGCGGAGATGGTGCGCCAGGCCGGTAAACCGGCGTTCTCAGACGGACAGATGACAGGGGGCGTGATCGTGCGCCATCTGGTGCTGCCCGGACAGGCGGAAGCGTCCAGGGCGGCTGTCCGCTATCTGTATGAAACTTACGGCGATCAGATTTATATCAGCATACTGAATCAGTATACGCCGATGCCGGGGATGGAGAAATGGCCGGAGATAAACCGGAAGGTCACAGAAAGGGAGTACGATGCTGTGGTCGATGACGCCATAGATATCGGTGTGGAACAGGGATTCATACAGGAGGGGGAGACAGCGGAGGAAAGCTTCATTCCCGCATTTGATACCACCGGGATCTAAATCCCGGTGGTTCTGTACAGGAACGTGCATCCTGTGAAAACTGCTGAAATGCTATTCTGCAGCGGTCCCCTCACCTGATGTGTCGGCTTCCGTGGTCGTGTCGCCTTCTGTCGCTGTGCCATCGCCTTCGTCAGCCGTGTCGCCTCCGTCCGTGGTGCCATCGCCTCCGTCAGCCGTGTCGCCTTCTGTCGCTGTGCCATCGCCTCCATCGGCGGTGCCGTCCCCGGTCGTCGTGCTGTCTCCTTCGGAGGCAGTCTCCCCGTCGGATGTCTCCTGCGTATCGGCGGATTCGCTTCCGTCTGCCGTGTCATCCGAGGCGGCTTCGTCCTCAGAATCAGCTGCGTCGTCCGTCTCATCATCGGACTCCGTATAAGGCGCCAGATTCGCAAAGCTGAGCCCGCCGTCCTCCGTCACGAAGATGGCGGCCCGGATATCTGTTTTCTCAGTTGGAATTTCAAGGATACACTGGCTGTTTTCTGCCTCGCTGTCGGATGTATTATAGATCGTGAGATCCGAATAGTCGGAGGAGAGCTTGAAGACGATCTCTGCCTCTGCGAGTAATTCACCGGTGCTGTCCGTGATCTCACAGGTGATGGTTGTGTTGCCGGGCAGCGTACATTCTTCCAGACAACCGGAATCATCGGTCGTCCCGGAGAACAGTTCCCCGTCGTCTGAGGACAGTGTGATAACAGCGCCGGACAGGCTGCTTTCGTCAGAGGAATACCAGACGCTGTGTACCAGAATCGTGCCGTCGCTGAGGTTTTCTGTCTCCAGCTCGGCTGAAATATCGGTGTCCGCTGTGTTGATGGCAGTGAGATCGACACCGCAGCCGCTTAATAATAAAACACTGCCTGCTGTCAGCGCGGCAAACAGCGTCAATAGCTTTTTCTTTTTCATACTGAAATCCTTTCTGAAATATGATATATATAGAATGATACAAAATTGTGAACTTTGCAAGAAAAAAATCTGATTTTTAGAAAAAAAAGAATTTTTTTATTCGGTTGACATTTATAATTGAATACTACTATAATGAATGAAATGTGTTTATAGAAGAACGAACGCGCAGATCATGGTTTGTGCGCGTTCATTGCCGGAAGAAGGCGGAATGGAGTTTTAGTATGAACAGAATGATGCAATGGAAAAAATCAATTCCCGTGTTTCTGACCGCTGTATTTCTCGCGACAGGGACGTTCGGCGGTCATACGGTTACGGCGTGGGCGACGCCGGTGTCCGGTACAGCGAACGGAGATGGCGTCCGGGTCCGCGCTTCGGCGGTTGACGGGGAGACGGTGGACAGCCTTTCCGACGGTCAGGAGGTTGTGATCGAGGATGAGACGACCGGATCCGACGGGATGACATGGTATCAGATTACATATGAGGTAAACGGTGAGGAGATCACCGGATGGGTCCGGAGCGATCTGCTTGTCACATCGGATGATGAGTCCGGGACAGAGGAGGAGTCTGAGATCAGTTATGTGGTCGCCGATTCCATACCGGACGATGTGATACCGGATGGCTTTGAGCAGACAACGGTGACCTATATCGGCGAGGATGTGCCTGCTTTGTATTCCGAGGACATGGATCTCTGGCTTTTATACGCGGTCAATGCGGAGGATGAGACGGACGCGGGGCTGTTTGTCTATGATGAGCAAACCGAATCATTAATTCCGTTTGTTCAGTTTGAACTGCTGGACGGGTCCGTTGTCCTGCTTTATATCCCGGAGGAGGAACAGCAGCTGACGTCGGACCGGTTTGTACTGACTGAATGTGCGTTTGAGCACGGCAGTATCCCGGCTTATCAGCTCTCCGAACCGGATGAGCTGGTTGCGGAGGACGCTTCTATCGTAGATTACTATTATATGTATGGTGTGAATGAGATCGGCGAAACGGGCTGGTACGTTTATAATGATGCGGAGGGTTCTATTCAGAAGAATGTCTCGAGTATGCAGTACAGTCTTACTTCTGCCGACAGCGAGGCGGCAGCGGACACGGATGTAAGCTCGGATATGGAGTTCTCCATGGATTCTGTTACGAGGATGGCGGTCGCCGTACTTGCCGTGATCTCTTTGCTTCTGCTTGTGCTGGCGATCATATTCTCTGTGCGTTATCGCCGCCTCAGAAATGTTCTGGAGGACGAGACAGAGGATTTGAGCGAATATCCTGCAGATACGGAACCGAAAAACAAACAGTCTTCCGGAAAATGGCAGGAGGATGCGGCGGAGCCTCCCAAAAAGGATAAGAAAACAAAGAAGGATATACAGCAGCAGCCTGTTGCAAATGAAAAGACGGGATCGGGAAGTGAGGAGTACCGTCCGGACAGATCCGCACCGAAAAAGTCTTCGGATGAGAGACGTGATGACCTGTCAAGGCGCAGGGCTGAGCCTGTGGAGCTTTCGTTTCCTTCGGATGATGTGGATGTGATGGATCTGGATTCCATGGAGGATGAGGATTATGAGGCTCTGCTGAACAAATATCTGGATGAGAATTTTTCTGATGAGGAGAAAGAGGATGATTTCCATGAACCGGCTGCACCGGATGCTGTCAGAGCCGAAAGTGACGGTATGACCCGCGCGTCGGCCGAGACGGAACCGGCAGAGGAGAATCATTCGCCTCAGGAGGATATAAAATCGCAGGAACCGGCAGTGGATGAGCCGATGGGTGAGTCCGCAGTGGATGAGCCGACGGAAGAACCGGCAGAGGATAAACCGACAGATGAGCCGGTAAAGAGGAAAGCAGCTTCGGCGAAGAAAGGGAATGCCGGAGATTTCCCGGATGATGATTACGATATGCCGGTGTTTCTGAAATCCACGGCCGGCATACAGGAGTTTGACGATCTGGATCTGGACCTCTCGGCGCTTGACTGGTCGGAGCAGGAACCGCATGCAGAACGCAGCGGGACGGGGGCTGACAGGAAAAACGCCGCTTCTTCGAAGAAAAAATAAAACGCAGCACAAACGCCGCGGATTATTTTCAATCAATACGAAAGGTAATACAAAAGACATGCAGATACAGATTGATTTTGACAGTGAGGAAGCTTTATATATGCAGCTTCGGAATCAGATTATTTACGGAATAGCGACCCGTCAGTACCGGGAGGGAGATTCGCTTCCCTCTGTCCGCCAGCTGGCTGAGACCATAGGCATCAATATGCATACGGTGAATAAAGCATATGCGGTTTTGCGCGAGGAGGGTCTGCTTCGCCTCGGCCGCAGGACGGGCGCAGTGATTGCCGTGGATCTTGACAAACTCAAAGCGCTGGAGGAGATGCGTGATCAGCTTGGCCTCATTGTAGCCAAAGGCTTCTGTAAAGGAATTACGCGGGATGAGATTCATCAGCTGATTGATGATATTTATTCAGAATTTGAGTAGAAAGAGGTATGGTACATGCAGCTTCATGCGTTTACAAAGCAGGCGCAGCAGGTTTTGCGCCTGTCGCAGAATCTGGCAAAGGCTGACGGCCTTCGCATGCTTGGAACGGAATATTTACTGATGGGCATGGTGAGGGAAAAGTCCGGTGTGGCGGGTGAGATTCTGAGATCTCTCGGGCTCAGCGAGAAAATGATTCAGCGTGTGGTCGCCGATCTGATTCTCCCGATTCCGGCTGTTCACGAAAATGATAAGCCGGAGCTTACGCCGGAGATGGAACGTATTTTGCGGCGGGCCTCCGATCTGGCACGTCAGTATGACTGTGAACAGATCGGGACAGAGCATATTCTGCTGTCTGTACTGGAGGATCGTGAGTGTGCTGCCGCTCAGGTTTTCCTTGTTCTGGATATGAGTCTGGGACAGATTTATGCCGAAACCATGGCGGCTATGGGGCAGACGGTTGAGTATGCGGGTGCCAGACGGAACCCTGCGAGAAAGGGCGCGGAGGGTTCCATGCTGGACAAATACGCGTCAGACCTGACGGAACGTGCGAAGAGAGACGAACTGGATCCGCTGATCGGCAGAGAGACGGAGCTGAACCGGCTGATTCAGATATTGAGCCGCCGGGGCAAAAATAACCCCTGTCTGATCGGTGAGCCAGGTGTGGGCAAGACGGCGATCGTAGAAGGGCTTGCCCGGCGTATTGCCTGCGGAGATGTTCCCGAATATCTGCAGAACAGGCGCGTGCTGGTTCTGGATGTTCCGGGGATGGTCGCCGGAACAAAATATCGCGGTGAGTTTGAGGAACGCATGAAGCTGATCCTCCGCGAAATAGAAAATACCCGGGATGCTCTCATCTTTATTGACGAGCTGCATACACTGATCGGAGCGGGCGGAGCAGAGGGCAGTCTGGACGCTGCGAATATTATGAAACCGGCTTTGTCCCGGGGGCGCATTCAGGTGATCGGCGCTACCACTGTGTCAGAGTACAGGAAGCATATCGAAAAGGATGCAGCCCTGGCACGGCGGTTTCAGTCTGTGATGGTGGAAGAGCCGGATATAGAACAGACCGTACAGATTCTGGACGGCCTTCGCAGCCGCTATGAGGCACACCATCAGGTTAAGATTACAGATGAGGGTCTGCGCGCGGCGGCGGAGTTGTCGGCGCGGTATGTGAATGACCGTTTTCTGCCGGATAAGGCGATTGATCTGATGGATGAGGCGGCGTCAAAGCTTCGCCTGAGCGATACGTTCGGCTCAGAGGAGATATCCGCATGCAGGAAACAGATCGCTGAACGGAAGCAGAGCTTTGAGGATGCGCTGGCAGACGGAGATTTGGTAAAAGCATCCGGGATTCGTCAGGAACAGCGTCAGCTGCAGGAAGAATACGAAAAGCTGCACAGGAAACAGCAGGCGGCCTTTCGCCATGGGAAAAAGAATGTCGGCGAAAACGAAGTGGCGGAGGTTGTGGCTGAGTGGACACACATCCCGGTCAAACGGCTGACCGAGCATGAGTTTTCCCGTCTGAGACGCATGGAAACAGCGCTGCACCGGCGGGTGATCGCGCAGGATGAGGCGGTGCAGGCTGTGTCAGGGGCAGTGCGGCGGGGACGGGTCGGATTGAAGGATCCTTCCCGGCCGATCGGTTCATTTTTATTCCTCGGTCCGACCGGCGTCGGAAAGACGGAGATATCTAAGGCGCTGGCGGCCGAGATGTTCGGCACTGAGGATGCGATGATCCGCGTGGATATGTCGGAATATATGGAGAAGCACAGCGTTTCGAAGATGATCGGATCTCCGCCCGGGTATGTCGGCTATGATGAGGGCGGCCAGCTGAGCGAGCAGGTGCGGCGACGCCCGTATGCGGTGGTACTGTTCGATGAGATAGAAAAAGCACATCCGGATGTGTTCAATATCCTTCTTCAGGTGCTGGATGACGGGCATATCACGGATTCCCAGGGCCGCAGGGTAGATTTCAAGAATACGATCCTGATCATGACGTCCAATGCGGGAGCACAGTCGATCATCGAGCCGAAAAAGCTCGGCTTTGCGGCTGTGGAGGATGAGGCACAGGATTATGAGCGTATGAAATCCAATGTGATGGAGGAGGTGCGCCGGACCTTCCGCCCCGAGTTTCTGAACCGTATCGATGCGACCATCGTTTTTCATGCCCTTTCAAGGGATCATATGAAAAAAATCGTTTCTCTGATGACGGGCGAGCTGCAGGAACGCTGTGAAAAGCAGATGGGCATCCGTCTGACAATCCGGGATTCCGTCAAAAAACAGATTGTCGAGACGGCTTATGATCCGAGATACGGCGCACGGCCGCTGCGACGGGCGATACAGACGATGCTCGAGGACGCCCTGGCGGACGAGATCCTGAGCGGGAGAGTGAAGAGCGGGGATGCCGTGACAGTCTCTGTGAAAAAAGGGGAAATCTGTTTTCAGGTTTAAAGAAATTGCGAAGCTCACTGTTTCGATGTGACTGAAACATCCGTGGGTTTCGCATTTGTGTCTGTGGCGGAAAGGTAATAAGAAAAATATGGCTAAGAGTAAGAACTCTGCGTTTTTCTGTCAGGAATGCGGCTATGAGTCCGCGAAGTGGATGGGACAGTGTCCGGCCTGTAAGGAGTGGAATACATTTGTGGAGGAACCGACAGCCGCGAAGGGTACGGTCGGCGGTCTGACCGGCGGGAGATTATCCGGAAAGATGTTAAAACCGGTGACGCTCTCAAAAGTGGAGATGGCCGGTCAGCAGCGGTTTTCCTCCGGGATCGGTGAACTGGACCGTGTGCTGGGCGGCGGGATGATCCACGGTTCTCTTGTGCTGGTCGGCGGCGACCCGGGCATCGGGAAATCCACGCTGTTACTGCAGGTCTGCCGCAATGTCGCGGCGGATGGGAAAAAGGTGCTGTATATTTCCGGCGAGGAATCTCTGCAGCAGATAAAAATCCGCGCGCAGCGCATCGGAGAGTTCTCCGAGTCCCTTCTGCTTCTCTGTGAGACAAATCTGGATGACATCGCGGAGGTTCTGAAGCAGGAAAAGCCTGAAGCGGCTGTGATTGATTCGGTTCAGACGATGTACAGCGAGGCGGTTGCCTCCGCACCGGGCAGCGTGTCTCAGGTGCGTCAGGCGACGAATCTGTTCCTGCAGCTGGCGAAGACGCTGGATATTACCATCTTCCTGGTCGGTCATGTGACGAAGGAGGGAGTGGTGGCAGGACCGCGGGTGCTGGAGCACATGGTAGACACCGTTCTCTACTTTGAGGGCGACCGCTATGCGGCGTACCGCATCCTGCGCAGTGTGAAGAACCGTTTCGGCTCCACCAATGAGATCGGTGTATTCGAGATGAGAAAAGACGGGCTGGCTCAGGTGCCGAATCCTTCGGAATACATGCTGAACGGAAAGCCGGAGGGGGCTTCCGGCTCCGTGGTAGCGTGTTCTATGGAGGGAACCCGGCCGATTCTGGTGGAGATCCAGGCTCTGGTCTGCAAAACAGGCTTCGGGCTGCCGCGCAGGACGGCGGCGGGAGCGGACTTAAACCGGGTGAATCTGCTGATGGCAGTGCTGGAGAAGCGCGCGGGCGTCAATCTGTCTTCCTGCGACGCGTATATCAATATCGCGGGCGGTATCCGCATGAATGAGCCGGCCATCGATCTCGGGATCGTGCTCGCCATTGTCTCCAGCTATAAGGAGATACCGATCCACGATAAGACGATCTGTTTTGGCGAGGTCGGTCTGAGCGGAGAGGTCCGGGCGGTCAGTATGCCGATGCAGCGGGTGCAGGAGGCGCGAAAGCTGGGATTCGAGAGATGTATCCTGCCGAAGGTCTGTGTGACAGAGCATCTGAAAAGCGAGGGGATAGAGATCGTCGGCGTTTCCAATGTGAGAGAGGCGATTGCTCGCATGGGTGCGAACTGAGCTGGATGCAGATGAAGGAAGTGTTGGGAACCGATGAAGAGGCGATTGCTCGCATGGGTGCGAACTGAACTGGATGCAGATGAAGGAAGTGTTGGGAACCGATGAAGAGGCGATTGCTCACATG
>JAJQEU010000080.1:32457-38102 GCA_021201535.1 Clostridiales bacterium
CTGGATGCAGATGAAGGAAGTGTTGGGAACCGATGAAGAGGCGATTGCTCACATGAGTGCAAGCTGAGCATATCGGATTATGGATAAAATGAACCGCCCCGCTGTGCAGAACGGCGGGGCGGTTCACAGGTTTTTAAGGCTGGTTTATGGATGATAAATTCTTATTTCTCCAAACAGCTTATTTGCGGCCGGCCAGCGCGTCATCCAGAGGCTTTCCTGCCGCTTCGCGGTATTTGTCATCTCTCGCCTTTATGCGGGAAGGCCTGAACAGCAGGGTCAGGATGAGAGATATAATACCAATGATCAATGTAACGACAAAGATTGACTGATATCCGAAGGATGAGTAGAGCAGCATCGCGATCACCGTGGGACCTAATGCGCACAAAACGTTGGCGACCGGATTGATCACGGCAAAAATGCTGCTGAAATCCTCACGGCGCCAATACTGTGCGGCAGCGGAAACCGTGAAGTTCGAGCTTGCGCCCATGAACAGTGCCAGACAGATCATGGAGATCAGCAGGGCGATCGCGTTCGGGATAATACCCAGGATGCCGGCGACAATCATAATGCAGATGGCTATGGCGACAGCCTTCCGGGTACCAAGCCTGGTATCCAGCAGACCGAGAATGTAGCTGCCGATACATCCGAAGATACAGATCAGCAGCATGATGCCTGTGTAGCCTCCCACAAAATCCAGCTGACCTTCAAACTGTCCGATGATCGCGGATGTCTGGGTCATCATGCCGACGGAGAACATAAGCAGCGCGCCCATGGGAATGGTGATGCACCAGAAGTCCGGACATTTCAGCGTGGCTCCGATTTTCCATACGGTTGTTTTCTTGTTTTCGATTTCTTCCAGCATCATGGCCTGCGCGATTTCCGGCGTCATACTCTTATCATTGTCCCGATAGGCGCCGCACTGTTCCGGATAATCCTTCAGAAAAATCAGACCGATCAGCCAGCCGATGACGAATACGATAAAGAAAGGCAGGTAGGCGCCGAATACGTCCGGATAGCCTTTGGAAAATACACGTGTCGCAAAGGGACCGAGCAGTCCGTTCGCGATCGGAAACGCGATTGTCGCGATACCCATGACCGTACCTTTTCTGGTGGGAAACCACTGTCCGACCAGAATGCTGAGTGCGAAGGTGGCGTACATAATCCCGAACAGAACACCGAGACCGTATGAGACGAGCCACAGGCCGCTGTGAGAAGACGGGATCAGCATAATGCCGAGCAGCAGCACCAGCGAGATCAGACCCAGTACAGAACCGAATCGCTTGATACTTTTCATTTTGCCGATCCAGCTGGAAAGGATCAGCTGGATGATGATTCCCAGAATGGTACAGATGGTATATATTCTGGAAATCAACGTCGCGCCTCCGTACAGATCCGCCAGAATATTCAGCGGATAATTATTGATCGCGGTATACATCATAAACGCGATAAACTGATAGATGACAAGCATCCATCCGCGAAATCCCAGGTTAATACTTTTTTTTCTTTCCATAGTATGTTTCTCCCTGTTTAAGTATTTCGTAACTGTTCAGTGCCCTGCACAGTTACAGTATCTCTTTTATTCTCTGATAAGCTCCGGCAGCTTTACCGCATAGTCCATGGCAGCGTATTTTTTGCGCTCCGCCGCAATGAATTCCTTATTGTCGGCGGCTTTGGCATGGCCTTTGCGGATGTTGTTGTCGTGCAGCTCCTGTCCCCACGGGCTCCAGCGGTTTTTCGCCATTTCCTCTTCGGTAAACTCCGCGATCAGCTGATCATCTACGATGCTCACCTTTGCCTTTGTCAGACACTGCGGACAGTAGACGCCGTTGGCGCGCACCTCCAGCAGATTGCCGTGACAGTCCGGACAGACACCCGGCGTCCCTCTGTAGGCGGGCTTTTCGCCCTTCTGTTTCGTGAGCAGTGCGTCCGCTACATTTTCTCCCAGGCGGCGCATCCGTGTCAGCATATCCTCTTCCAGTACGACCGCGCCGACGGAAGGAATAAAATCAAAATGAACGGCATCCACCAGCGCTTCATAGGAACCGCAGAGCTCCATGGCTGTCATCTTGCAGACATTCAGCGTAAAATTGGTCCAGTCGGTTCCGCCGATGGAAAATGCTGCGCCCACTTTGTTATTTGCGTGGACGACTTCCCGGTAATCGCCGCTGGCATGCAGCTTGTTCAAAAATGAGATCATCGGACCGGTCGGCAGCAGGTTGTAGGCCGGACTGGATACAATGATCGCGTCTGCTTCTCTCATCAGCTGCTCGATAAAGTAATAATGGTCAGAACCGTTTTTGTGTACGCAGCGGAATTCAAAATTGCCTTTCAGATGATTCTTCATGCAGGTCTCGCAGCCGATACATTTTCTGATCTCTGCCTCCTGAATGCGAACCAGTTTGCACTCCGCGCCGCATTTCCTTTCAATGGACTGAAATGCCTCCTTCATCATGATCTCTGTGTTCCCGTTGATTCTTCCGGAACAGATTCCCAGAACATTCACAGTTTCTTCTCCTCCTTTCTTCTGAATGTACCCGGATGGGTATCTGGTCTGTACCCTTGGGGTAACTTTTTGGTTACCTGAATTATACAGGATGAGAAAGAGAGTTGTAAAACAATTAAAGATGAACAAAAACAACCTTTTTGTTGTCGACTGTTGACCTCAGAGACAATTTCATGTATCCTTATTCAAAGGAGCTGAAGAGGAGAGTGTGAAATGACTTTTTTACAGGTTCGGTATTTTGTGGAAGTTTCCATGCGGAAAAGTATGACAAGAGCGGCAGAGTATCTGTATGTCTCAGAGCAGGCTGTGAGCAAACAGCTGAAATCTCTGGAGCGGGAGATGGGTTTTCCGCTTATCTATATGAATAAACGGCAGTTAGAACTGACTGCGGCGGGAGAGATTTTGTTTCAGATCTGGGAGCCTATGCTGAAACGCATGGACACAGCGCTTCTGCGGATTCGGCAGGAGAATGACCGGAGGGAGAGCATTCTTCGGCTCGGCGCGCTGGAATACGAAAACGTGATCAATAAACTGATGCCGGTTCTGGCGGAGTACGCAAAGGAACATTCTGAGCATCAGATTGAAATCATGACCGGGAGCCCGAGGCAGCTTTTTGAGTATGCGCACAGCGGTGAGATCGATCTGATGCTCACGTTTTCTACGGAGCTTCCGGAAATTGTTTCACGGGAGGATGTCTATGCCGTGCGGGATATGCAGCTGGCGGTTATTTTACCCGGGAAACATCCTCTGGCCGACAAAGAGAATTTCAGTTTTCAGGAGCTGCGGGAGGAGAATTTTTTTATATTGGAGAGAAATCACAGCATGACGGCGCAGGACGAAGTCTCACTGCACTGTCGCCTCATGGGATTTGAACCAAAAATGAAAACTTTTAATTCCCCGGAGAGCATAGAGGTGAGCCTGATGCACAATAACGGTGTATCGGTGGGCTTTATGGAACTGTTCCACAATCATTCCGGGAGGTTAAAAATGCTTCCGATCGAATATCCGAAGCATGTGAAACCGACACAGCTGGTTTTTGTCTCGCTTGATCAGAGAAATACGCCGGAGGTGAAGCGGCTGGCTGAAATGCTGAAGGCGGAGATGTGAAGACAGTCCTGACTTATGGGTTAAGCAGAGGTTCCCGGCAAGGGATATGTCTGCTTAACCGATTTTTTTGCTGTTTTTTATAATGTAAAGTGCATTGTGAAGCAGATGGAATTATGGTATCATAAATCTGTGGCCGATAAATGCCTTAACCCGGATGAACCGGAATAGAAATTTTGCCATTTTGCGCATGATTTCGTTTGTAAGTGCTGTCGACGCGCTGTGACAGCAGGGCATGAAAGCTCAGGAAGGAGGAACGCTGCGGATGGGAGTTTACCTGAATCCGGGGAATGATGCTTTTCGTCAGATACGAAATGGCATTTATGTAGATAAAACAGGACTGATTGATTATATCAACGGTACGATCGGAACGCCGTTCAACCTGACCTGCTTTAGCCGACCGAGAAGATTCGGCAAATCATTTGCCGCCATGATGCTGTCCGCTTATTATGACAGAAGCTGTGATTCCGGCGAACTGTTTTCGGATTTGCGGATCGCCGGGACAGCATCCTATGAGAATCATCTGAATCAATATGATGTTATTTATCTGGATATTACCTGGTTTATTTCGCGTGCGGGAACCAGTGTTTGCGATGTGGTATCCGAAATCCAGACGGCTGTTATTGATGAACTGACTATGGCGTTTCCTGATTGTGTCAATCATTCAGAAACCTTTTTGCCGGATGCGCTTTTGAAAATAAACCGGAAAACGAAAGAAAGATTTTTTGTTATTATTGATGAATGGGATGCTTTGTTTCGGGAGGCAAAGGACGACGAAAAGCTGCAGAACTCCTACATTCAGTTCCTGCGGGGGCTGTTTAAGAGCGGGCCGGCCATGAAGTCCGTCATCGCGGGCGCCTATATGACGGGCATACTGCCGATTAAAAAATACGGGACACAGTCCGCGTTAACGGATTTTAAAGAATATTCGATGGTTGATCCGCTGGCTCTGTCTGAGTATGTCGGTTTTACAGAGCAGGAGGTGCAGATGCTCTGTGATAAATATCATGTGGACTTTGACCGGATGAAACAGTGGTATGATGGCTATTCTTTTGCGGATACTGATTCTGTATACAGTCCGAATTCTGTCATGGGAGCAGTGAATTTCGGGAAATTTAAAAGCTACTGGACGTCGTCAGAGACTTACGAGTCCCTGAAGGATTATATCTGCCGGAATTTTGACGGTTTAAAAGACACGATCGTACGGATGCTGGGCGGTCAGAGAGAGTGTGTGGATATCGGTACATTTCAAAACGACATGACGTCTTTTCACAGCAGGGATGATATACTGACTTTGCTGATTCATCTCGGTTATCTGGCTTTTGATGAGCGGGAAATGAAGGCTTATATTCCGAATCAGGAAGTCTCAGATGCTTTTCGCCTGGCTGTGAAGGGTACAGACTGGAAGGAAGTAAATCAGGCGCTTTCGCGCTCAGAGACTTTACTGAAGGCGACGGTCAACCAGGATTGTGAAGCAGTCGCGGCCGCACTGGAGCTGGCTCATGAGACCTGCGCGTCAACTCTCTCATATAATGATGAGAATTCTCTGAGCTGCGCGATTATGCTGGCGTATTACACTGCGCAGAACTACTATGAGATCGTGCGGGAGCTTCCGGCAGGAAAAGGATTTGCTGATTGCGCGTTCATACCCCGGAGGAATACAGATAAGCCCGCTATGATGATTGAGTTAAAATGTGACCGTACGGCTGATTCCGCGATTCAGCAGATCAAAGACCGCCGCTATGCGGGCAGGTTGAAGGATTATGCGGGCGAACTGCTTCTGGTAGGTATCAATTATGATAAAAAATCAAAGGGTAAAGAACTGAAGCGGCATACCTGCGTGATTGAAAGGATATAATGCCGGCAAAAATATTTTAAAAATTGAGAAGAAAAAGATTGACTTTTGAATGTTCAAGTGATATTATCAAATAGCTGTCGTCAAAACAGTATCAGACAGCTGAAGCACGGCAGAGATGTAATAAGGAACATTGATAACTGAACAGTGAAATAACCTTGAAAGATTCACAAGAGAATTATT